>NZ_JABMCU010000001.1:0-82585 GCF_013179605.1 Enterobacter sp. CM29
TTCTTCTGGCTGTTGCTTAACGTCGCACTGAGATCTTTTTGTCCCACCGTCACGTTATGCACCATGGAACTGATAATGCCGGACCCGGTAACATCTCCCATGCGGGTAAAGTTCTTGTCGCCCACGGCACCAAACACCTGGACGTTCGGGAACTGCGCAATCAGCTCGTAAGGCAGTTGACCAAAGGCCTTGATAACGTCGTTGTTTTTCCAGGAATCTGTGCCCACCACGAGTTTATTGACCGGTAGCGCGGCGCCCGGAGACATCATGACCCAATCAGAGGCGTTCTGAGCCTGCTCCATCCAGGTGACAAATTTCTCGGCGGCCTGCGTTTCCTCTTCGGTCTGGCCGGTAGTGATCGTCAAAGAAGTGATCATGCCGTACACGGCTGATGATTTTTCCGTCGGGACAACGAACCCCAGGTTGGCCGGATTGCCATCTTTGAAGACCGCGGGCAGGATATAGGTAGAGTAAACGGCCATAGGCGCAGAACCGTTCATGAAGGCGTCTTTGATCTCCATGACATCATTCGAGCCCGGCATGGTGTTCGCGGCCAGTGCCCTATAAAACTCCAGCGCTTTCGACATCTCAGGGGTATCGATTTTCACGCTGCCGTTTGCATCAAAGACGTTGGCCCCTCCTGACAAAGCAAATTGCGAGAAAGCCTGCTCCGTCATGACGCTTTCTGCGGTTGGAAGCGCGATACCGTAATGTTTTTTAGCCGGATCGTTGAGCGCCTGACTGGCTTTCAGCAGTTGCTCCCAGTTGTGCGGCTCTTCAATACCCGCTGCCGCGAGCGCATCTTTGTGATACCAGACGCCGGACAGCCAGGCGCTAACCGGCACCCCCGTCCATGCGTTGCCATCTTCCGTGCGAACCACGCGTAAAATGCCGTCGTAAAATGTCTCCTCGCCCACCGCCTTGACGGCGCGGCCGATGGCGTCACGATCCAGCAACTGCTCTTTATCCATGACTTTGGCGTAGTCATGACTGATCTCTATCACCTCCGGTAGCGCACCGGTACGGGCCAGAGTAATAACCTTGGTGTTATAGGCATCTTCCTCAACGGGTACCTGTTTCACCGTTATAGTCGGGTTCTCTTGTTCGAATTTTTCAATCAATTTCGTGATAACGGCCTGACGCTCCTGTTCTACCGACGAGTGCATAAACTCAATGGTGACCTGAGATGCTTTATCGTCCTTACAGCCTGATAACAGGGCGCACGAAACCAGTGCTGATAACAGCACAATTTTTGGCATTTTCATTTTAGGGTCCTTTTTAGTTTTCTTTAATCCACATTACCTGCCATGGATTGAGGATCAGCTCCGTACCGCTAATATCCTGTCCTGATAATAACTCCTTACCAGAAAGCGTTTGTTCATAAACGGTCTGCATTTTATTGCTAAAATTAAATAATGCTGTAATTCGCTCGCCATTTTCAGCAACACGAATAATTTTAAGAATTTGTTTACCCACTGCGTCGAAAGCAGCCTGACTATCCGGATGGAACGCCCTCTCACCGCGACGAATAGCGATAAACTCACTCAAACGAGAATAAATTTGATAACGAATACTCTTCTTATTATTCAGTTCGCTATCAAGCTGCCCCGCCGTGTATTTTTTCCGGTTAATCGCGCGGTTATATCCGAGGCGTTCGACGCCTTCATAATCGTTCCGCGAACCAAGAATGCTCTGAATATAAACAGCCGGGACGCCTGGGAAACTTAACAACACAGCATGCGCGAGGAGGAACCGTGCAATACGTTCCTCATCTGAACTGTCTTGTAAACTTAACGCATCAAGATAGGTGACATTAATTTCATAAGGGCTTCGCGTTCCGTCAGGATTATTTTTCCAGTTGACCAGCGCGCCTTCCTGCTGAAGATTTTCGACCAACGAGAGGATCTCTGATTCCGGAAGAATGCCGCGCAGCGGATTCAAACCGATACCATCATGCGAGGCCAGGAAATTAAACCATGTAGTGTGTGAAGAAGGCAGTGCCAGCGACCCCGCCCATTGGCAAAGTGCTTTCACATCCTGACGATGAACGGCATGCAGCACCAGCGGAGGTAAGGAAAACTGATAGACCATCTGGGCTTCGTTTTCACCATCACCGAAGTAAGAGATGTTGTCTTTGTGCGGAACATTTGTCTCAGTAATGATCACCGTTCCAGGTGCCACGGCGTCCGTAATGGCGCGGAACAGCTGAATAAGGCAATGGGTTTGTTCCAGATGGATGCAGGTTGTTCCCGGGATTTTCCACATAAACCCGACCGCATCCAGACGGATATAACGCGCCCCTTCCATGAGGTAATGGAGCAGAACGTCAACCATTGCAATCAGCACCTGCGGCGAGGCGAAATTGAGATCGATCTGGTCATCGCTGAATGTAGTCCATAAATGACGAACGCTGCCATCATTAAGCGTAAACGGCGTCAACAGCGGTAAAGCGCGTGGGCGCGTCACCGCGGATAAATCGGTTTCCGGGTCGACAGAAATAAAGAAATCTTCATAACCAGGCTTCTGCGCAAGATAATTCGCAAACCATTCGCTTTTCGCTGACATATGATTGCAAACGAAATCAAACATTAAGCTGGCTGACTGTTTTAATTCCGCGACATCGCGCCAGTTTCCCGTTTCAGGTGCAACGGTATGATAATCAACAACGGAAAAACCATCATCTGATGACCACGGATAGAAAGGTAAAAGATGGACATGAGAAAAAGTACGAGAAAGCCACTCATTATAGAACCGGGTAAATACCGGCAATGCTTTCTCCCCTTTCGCGGAGATCTGATCGGCATAGGTAATCAGAACAACATCTTTTTCATCCCAGCCTGACTTACGCTTCTCCGTAATATTAACCGCCGCCTGTTGAAGCTTAGTTAATAACACGTCAAGGTGTGCATCTGAAAATGATTCACCGTAAATATGATTGATAAGGTATTTAATTTTTGCGTTCACATTATTTTCCATGGTAGCGGTCCCACGGAGTGGCAATCTACTCCCATGAAAAATATCTGTCAACGGACCTGGGGGCTGAAAAAGGCATTCTCAAAGCAGCGCAACGCAGTAATGTGAGCTGCCGCAAAGAAAGAGAAAAAGCAGAGGGGGAATTCATGCCCTCTCTCAGCGCGAGAAAGGGCTTATATGAGCGGGATTAGCGTGAAAAGTAGCGACGTGAAACGCGTTTTGCCAGTTTTTGTAACAGCGGCTCCAGGGCGACCGCCAGCAACATTCTGACCGGCTTACGGGCAACAGACTTGATCGCCCAGCCCGCCACACCAGCCGGACCATAACGTAACGCCGTCATCAGAACCAGTTTACCTGCGATTTTCAGGCCGGGTTTTACCTTCTGACCGGCCTGTTGCCAGTTTTGTTTCATGTAAGTTCTCTCTTAAAGCTGACGGAAACGACTTCTCAGCGTAAAGGTATCGGAGGTGACATAACGTTCCATCTCGCGCAATCGCTTCTCCCCTGCGCTCAGCTGTTCATCCACCGCGTTAAGAAGATCGCTGCTGGTTGGCGTGTTTTCCGCATCCAGCTCACCTTCCGGCATCGGATCAAGTACAAACGACAGAATGATGTAAGCCACCAGTGTAATAAAGGCCAGGCCAAAGAAAATCGACAATACGGTGACCACACGTACCAGTTTTACCGGGACATCCAGATAGTGTGCCAGCCCGGCGCAAACGCCCTGAACCATGCCCTGCTGCGGGATGCGCCACAGTTTTTTATTCAGATTTAGTCCAGCCATTAACGCTCCCTCCAGTTCGGGTGTTCCGCATCCAGGATGGCTTCCAGCGCCTGAATACGTTCGCGCATTTTGTTTGCCTCAGAAGAGAGCTGCGCCAGCCGCTGTTGCTCGCTTTGCGACAGCTCCCCGCGAGAAGAGCGGTTGCTGTAGTGCAGCCATAACCAGATGGGCAGAACAAACAGCACGAAAATTGTCAGGGGTATTGCCAGAAAAAGCGCGCTCATGTGTACTCCTTGTCTTGCGATGCGGCACGCTCAGGTGCCGCAGGATTTATTATTGGTTGTCTTGCTTCATTTTGGCTTTCAGCGCAGCCAGCTGCTCGCTAATTTCATCATCGGCTTTCAGGTCAGCAAACTGCTGATCCAGGGTTTTCTGCTTACCGATGCTGTGGCTTTCGGCTTCCGCTTCCATGTGGTCGATACGGCGTTCGAACGATTCGAAACGCGCCATCGCTTCATCCAGTTTGCCGCTGTCCAGCTGGCGACGCACGTCACGGGACGAGCTTGCAGCCTGGTGGCGCAGCGCCAGCGCCTGTTGACGTGCACGGGTTTCGCTGAGTTTGTTTTCAAGCTCACCAATCTCTTTCTTCATACGCGTCAGAGTATCATCCACCAGCGTCACTTCATGTTCCAGCGTGGCCACCATATCGGTCAGCTTCTGCTTCTCAATCAGCGCAGCGCGGGCCAGATCTTCTTTATCTTTGCGCAGCGCCAGTTCAGCTTTTTCCTGCCACTCGTTAAGCTGGGCAGTCGCCTGCTCGATACGACGCGTTAACTGCTTCTTCTCTGCCAGCGCGCGGGCGGAGGTGGAGCGTACTTCAACCAGCGTGTCTTCCATCTCCTGAATCATCAGGCGCACCAGCTTCTGCGGATCTTCTGCTTTCTCCAGCAGCGAGTTGATGTTGGCGTTCACGATGTCGGCAAAACGAGAAAAAATACCCATAATTCAATCCTCATAGTTCTGTTATCGGGCGATGCCCTGCTGAGTAGTTAATACAAATCCCATGCCAACTTTTTATCTTATTGATTTTACTGGGTGTGATTGATATTTATCCATCCAGCGGCTATTCTCACCTGGTGAATATCACTAAGGAGTGGTTAATTTCATCATGGCTGAATATAAAGACAATTTGCTTGGCGAGGCAAACAGCTTCCTGGAAGTGCTTGAGCAGGTATCGCGCCTGGCGCCGCTGAATAAACCGGTGCTCATTATCGGTGAGCGCGGAACGGGTAAAGAACTTATCGCTAACCGTCTGCACTTTCTGTCTGGCCGCTGGGACGGGCCTTTTATTTCGCTTAACTGCGCGGCGCTGAATGAAAATCTGCTCGACACGGAGCTTTTCGGTCATGAAGCCGGCGCGTTTACTGGCGCACAAAAACGGCACCCCGGTCGTTTTGAACGTGCCGACGGCGGAACGCTCTTTCTCGACGAGCTGGCGACCGCGCCAATGCTGGTGCAGGAAAAGCTGCTGCGCGTCATTGAGTATGGCGAACTGGAACGCGTTGGCGGAAGTCAGCCGCTTCAGGTAAACGTTCGCCTGGTGTGCGCCACTAACGCCGATCTGCCCGCGATGGTGGCAGAAGATAAATTCCGCGCCGACCTGCTGGACCGGCTGGCTTTCGATGTCGTCCAGTTGCCGCCGCTGCGTGAGCGACGCAGCGATATCATGCTGCTGGCCGATCAATTTGCCATTCAGATGTGCCGGGAACTGGGCCTGCCGCTCTTTCCGGGCTTCAGCGAACAGGCCACCGAGACCCTGCTCGGTTACCACTGGCCGGGGAATATCCGTGAACTGAAAAACGTGGTGGAACGGTCTGTTTACCGTCATGGCAGCAGCGAGACCGAACTGGACAACATTATTCTCGATCCGTTTCGGCGCGAGGTTAAACAGCCCCTTGCTCCGGCGGCGCGCCAGCATGATCCGGCGTTGCCGCTCGATTTACGCCAGTTCCAGCATCAGCAGGAGCAGCAACTGCTGGAACGGAGCCTGAAAGAGGCGAAATATAACCAGAAACGGGCAGCTGAACTGCTGGGTCTGACCTACCATCAGTTAAGGGCATTGCTCAAAAAACATCAAATGCGCTGACATTATCAGCACTTACCCCCAGACATTTTTACGAAGCAGGCGTAAGTGCGATACACTTTGCAGATCGAATCTAAAAACCTTAAAAACTATGCGCCTGGTTTTATCATCCCTGTTTGCACTCGGTCTGTTCAGCAATCTGGCCTTTGCTGCGCCCGATCGTACTGCGCCTCCTGATATTCGTGATAGTGGTTTCGTCTATTGCGTCAGCGGGCAAGTTGATACCTTTAACCCGCAAAAAGCGGGGAGCGGCGTGATTGTTGATACGCTGGCCGCACAGATTTACGATCGCCTGCTCGACGTCGATCCTTATACCTATCGGCTGGTTCCGGAGCTTGCTGAAAGTTGGGAAGTGCTTGATAACGGCGCCACGTACCGCTTCCGTCTACGCGATGATGTGGCTTTTCAGCACACCCCGTGGTTTACCCCAACCCGCAAGCTCAACGCGGATGACGTGGTTTTCACCTTCCAGCGCATCTTTAACCGCAACCATCCGTGGCATAACGTCAACGGCGGAAACTTCCCCTACTTCGACAGTCTGCAATTCGCGGACACGGTCAAAAGCGTTCGTAAGCTGGATAACCGCACGGTTGAGTTTCGCCTGACGCGCCCGGACGCCTCCTTCCTCTGGCACCTGGCGACGCACTACGCGTCCGTCATGTCAGCCGAATACGCGGATCAGCTGACGAAAAAGGATCGTCAGGAACGTCTCGATCGTGAGCCTGTGGGCACAGGACCCTTCCAGTTAGCTGAGTACCGCGCCGGACAATACATTCGCCTGCAACGACACGATCATTTCTGGCGCGGCAAACCGCTGATGCCGCAGGTTATTGTTGATCTGGGTTCAGGTGGAACAGGCCGCCTCTCCAAACTGCTGACCGGTGAGTGCGACGTCCTTGCGTGGCCTGCGGCCAGCCAGTTGACTATTTTGCGCGACGACCCCCGCCTGCGCCTGACCCTACGCCCGGGAATGAACATCGCCTATCTGGCGTTTAACACCGATAAGCCACCGCTGAATAATCCGGCCGTGCGCCATGCGCTGGCGTTAGCGATCAACAATCAGCGTCTGATGCAGTCGATTTATTACGGCACCGCGGAAACCGCCGCCTCTATTCTGCCCCGCGCCTCCTGGGCCTATGACGGCGAGGCGAAGATCACGGAATATAATCCGGCGAAAGCGCGCGAACAGCTTAAAGCACTGGGGGCAGAAAACCTGACGCTTCAGCTGTGGGTACCCACCAGCTCTCAGGCGTGGAACCCTAGCCCGCTGAAAACCGCCGAACTGTTGCAGGCAGATATGGCCCAGGTGGGCGTGAAGGTGATCATCGTTCCTGTCGAAGGCCGTTTCCAGGAGGCGCGTCTGATGGACATGAATCACGACTTAACGCTGGCTGGCTGGTCTACCGACAGTAACGACCCGGACAGCTTCTTCCGTCCGCTGCTGAGCTGTGCGGCGATCAACTCCCAGACCAACTACGCGCACTGGTGTAACCGGGAATTTGATGCTGTGCTGCAAAAAGCCCTCTCATCTCAACAGCTTGCTTCACGCATTGAGGCCTACGATGAAGCGCAAAATATTCTGGCCAGAGAGCTTCCCGTGTTGCCGCTTGCCTCTTCCCTGCGCCTTCAGGCCTACCGTTACGATATAAAAGGGCTGGTACTCAGCCCGTTTGGTAACGCCTCCTTCGCGGGCGTGACTCGTGAGGAAGAACAAGAGGTGAAAAAACCATGATTATATTTACCTTGCGGCGGCTGCTGTTACTGCTGGTCACCCTGTTCTTCCTGACCTTTGTCGGCTTTAGCCTTAGCTACTTTACGCCGCACGCCCCGCTTCAGGGCTCATCCCTCTGGGACGCCTGGCTGTTCTGGTTTAACGGCCTGTTGCACTGGGATTTTGGCGTGTCCAGCATCAACGGACAGCTCATCTCTGAGCAGCTGAAGATGGTTTTCCCGGCCACCATGGAGCTGTGTATACTCGCCTTTGGCTTTGCCCTCATGGTGGGGATCCCGGTGGGGATGCTGGCGGGAATTTATCGCAATAAATGGCAGGATAAATTCATCAGCGCGCTTGCCTTAATTGGCTTTTCCATCCCTGTTTTCTGGCTGGCGCTGCTGCTTACCCTCTTCTTCTCACTGACGTTAGGCTGGCTTCCGGTGTCTGGCCGTTTCGACCTGCTGTATAACGTACAAACGGTGAGCGGCTTCGCCATCGTTGACGCCTGGCTTTCCGATTCAGTCTGGCGCGACGAAATGATCGTGAGCGCCCTGCGCCATATGGTGCTGCCAGTGCTCACGCTGGCCGTCGCACCGACGACCGAAGTGATCCGCCTGATGCGCATCAGCACTATCGAAGTCTTCGATCAAAACTATGTGAAAGCCGCCGCCACACGCGGACTGTCTCGCCTGACGATTCTACGTCGCCATGTGCTGCACAATGCGTTGCCGCCGGTAATCCCACGGCTTGGGCTGCAATTCTCAACCATGCTGACGCTGGCGATGATCACCGAGATGGTTTTCAGCTGGCCGGGCCTTGGACGCTGGATGATCAACGCCATTCGCCAGCAGGATTACGCTGCGATCTCCGCCGGAGTGATGGTGATTGGCTCGCTGGTTATTATTGTTAACGTTGTTTCCGATATTTTGGGTGCCATGGCCAACCCGTTGAAGCATAAGGAATGGTATGCCTTACGATAACGTCTACAGCGAAAAGCGCACGCCTGGTGCGCTACGCACCGTGTGGCGTAATTTCTACGGCGACACCACGGCGATGATCGGCTTTTACGGCTGCATTGGCCTCGTGTTGCTGTGTGTTTTTGGTTCGTGGTTTGCCCCGTATGGCATCGATCAGCAGTTCCTTGGTTATCAGCTTTTACCGCCATCGTGGTCGCGTTACGGGGAGGTTTCGTTCTTCCTGGGGACTGATGATCTCGGACGCGACGTGCTAAGTCGTTTACTGAGCGGCGCCGCACCTACGGTAGGCGGCGCGTTCGTGGTCACCCTGGCCGCCGCGATATGCGGCCTTGCGCTGGGCATTTTTGCCGGCTCAACCCACGGGCTGCGGTCTGCCGTGCTTAATCATATTCTTGATACCTTGCTCTCGATTCCTTCGCTGTTGCTGGCGATTATCGTCGTGGCCTTCGCGGGGCCGCACCTCACACATGCGATGTTCGCCGTCTGGCTGGCCATTCTGCCCCGCATGGTGCGATCGGTTTACAGCCTGGTTCACGACGAACTGGAGAAAGAGTATGTCGTCGCCGCCCGTCTGGACGGTGCCACCACGTTTAATATTTTGTGGTTTGCCGTGCTGCCTAACATTGCCGCCGGGCTGGTGACGGAGATCACCCGCGCCCTGTCGATGGCGATTCTTGATATCGCAGCGCTGGGCTTCCTGGACCTGGGCGCGCAGCTCCCCTCCCCGGAATGGGGCGCAATGCTCGGCGATGCTCTGGAGCTGATTTACGTCGCGCCGTGGACGGTCATGCTGCCGGGCGCGGCCATCATGGTGAGCGTTCTGCTCGTTAACCTGCTTGGCGACGGGATCCGCCGCGCAATCAATGCGGGGGTGCAATAATGCCGTTACTTGATATCCGCAACCTCACGATCGAAATTAAAACGGGCGAAGGCTGGGTTAAAGCGGTGGATCGCATCAGTATTACGCTCGCAGAGGGCGAAATACGCGGGCTGGTGGGCGAATCGGGTTCCGGTAAGAGTCTAATCGCCAAAGCCATTTGCGGCGTGGCGAAGGACAACTGGCGGGTGACCGCCGACCGTATGCGTTTCGACGACATCGATCTGTTGCGTCTCTCCCCGCGCGAACGCCGTAAACTGGTGGGCCATAACGTCTCGATGATTTTTCAGGAGCCGCAATCCTGTCTCGATCCGTCCGAGCGCGTCGGGAAACAGCTGATGCAGAATATCCCCGGCTGGACCTATAAAGGCCGCTGGTGGCAGCGTTTCGGCTGGCGTAAACGCCGTGCCATTGAGCTATTGCACCGTGTGGGGATCAAAGACCATAAAGACGCGATGCGCAGTTTCCCCTACGAACTGACCGACGGTGAATGCCAGAAAGTGATGATTGCTATCGCCCTGGCCAATCAGCCGCGTCTGCTGATTGCGGACGAACCGACGAACGCGATGGAGCCAACGACTCAGGCGCAGATTTTCCGCCTGCTCACGCGTCTGAACCAGAATAACAACACCACCATTTTGCTGATCAGCCATGACCTGCAAATGTTGAGCAAGTGGGCGGATAAAATTGACGTGATGTATTGCGGACAAACGGTAGAAACCGCGCCAAGTGAAGACCTGGTGACGACGCCGCATCATCCCTACACGCAGGCGCTGATCAGGGCGATCCCTGATTTTGGCAGCGCAATGCCACACAAGAGCCGTCTGAATACTCTGCCTGGCGCGATACCGCTGCTGGAATCGCTGCCCATTGGCTGCCGTCTGGGTCCGCGTTGCCCGTATGCTCAGCGTAAATGCATTGAAACACCGCGCCTGACAGGGCCGAAAAATCATCTGTTTGCCTGTCATTTCCCGCTGAACATGGAGAGAGAGTGAAATGGTCGAAACCTTACTGGAAGTACGTAACCTGAGTAAGACCTTTCGCTATCGCACCGGCCTGTTTCACCGTCAGACCGTCGAGGCGGTTAAACCCCTGAGCTTTACGCTGCGCGAAAAGCAGACGCTGGCGATTATCGGTGAAAACGGCTCGGGCAAATCGACCCTGGCAAAAATGCTCGCGGGTATGGTCGAGCCGAGCGGCGGTGAAATACTGATTGACGATCATCCTCTGGAATTTGGGGACTACTCTTTTCGCAGTCAGCGCATCCGGATGATTTTTCAGGATCCGTCGACGTCCCTGAACCCGCGCCAGCGTATTTCCCAGATCCTGGATTTCCCGCTGCGGTTGAATACCGACCTGGAGCCGGAAGCGCGTCGCAAACGGATTGTCGAAACCCTGCGTCTGGTAGGCCTCCTGCCCGACCATGTCAGCTATTACCCGCACATGCTGGCCCCGGGCCAAAAACAGCGTCTCGGACTGGCCCGCGCGCTGATCCTGCGCCCAAAGGTCATTATCGCCGACGAAGCGCTGGCGTCGCTGGACATGTCGATGCGTTCGCAACTCATCAACCTGATGCTGGAGCTACAGGAAAAGCAGGGGATATCGTATATCTACGTGACTCAGCACCTGGGCATGATGAAGCACATCAGCGATCAGGTGCTGGTGATGCACCAGGGTGAAGTCGTTGAGCGCGGCAGTACCGCTGACGTGCTGGCCTCCCCGCTCCACGACCTGACAAAACGCCTGATTGCCGGACACTTTGGTGAAGCATTGACGGCCGATGCGTGGCGGAAAGATCGTTAGCCGTTGCGTAACCCGCTTGCCAGCAGAGTAAACACCTCGATGGCATGCGGCAGCGTCTTCTGCGGCTCGTCACTCGCGGCAATCATCAAGGCAGCATTCAGCGCAACGCCGTTCAACAGATGGGCTGCGACTTTCGCATCCATTTTTTTAAGCACGTTGCGTTCGATTAATTTTTCGATGGTCTGGCGGGTCGACTCAAGACAGCTGTTCTGGCTGGGCCATTGCGCCGGATCGCCCAGAACGGCCGGACCGTCAAGAAGCACGATACGCTGAACTTCCGGAACGAGCGCCATGTTGATGTAGGCGATACCCTCCGCCAGCAGTCTTTCCCAATCATCGTCTGTGGCCGCGGCAACGGCTTTCGCGTTGCCCGCCATTTCGCTGTCTATCTGCGCGACCACCGCCGCCAGTAACCCTTTCTTATCTCTGAAATTATGATACAGCGCACCGCGCGTTAACCCCACGCTTGCCGTCAGTTCATCCATCGACGCTGCAGCAAAGCCTTTCTCAGCAAACGCCTTTCGCGCCGCATGAATCAATTTTTCGCGATTTTCCTGAGCCGTTTCAGCACGACGTTTTGTAGCCATAGAACTTCCTATCAAAGCGATATTTTTAATTTGACATACGCGACGTATGTGAATTACATTTTTTCACATACATTGCGTATGTTACTTCTCTTAAGTAACCACAACAACGCCTCTGACAGAAAAGGAAATGCCATGCATCCACGTAATCCTGTCTTCCCTGTCAATCGACATGCCCTTTATGAGGAACATGGCTATTCGGCTGCCATTCGCTCTGGCGATCTGTTATTTGTTTCCGGTCAGGTCGGCAGCCGCAGCGATGGCACGCCTGAGCCTGATTTCGCCGCTCAGGTGCAGTTGGCATTCGATAATTTACAGGCGACTTTGGCCGCCGCAGGATGCACTTTTGACGATCTGATTGATGTCACGACGTTTCATACCGATCCAGAAAACCAGTTCCCCGTCATCATGGAGGTGAAGAAACTGGTGTTTCCACAGCCACCTTACCCAAACTGGACGGCTATCGGCGTTAACTGGCTGGCCGGATTTGATTTTGAAATTAAGGTTATTGCCCGAATCCCCTCGCCAGCGAATTAATATCCGGCCGTCTTAGCGTGAAGCTTCTGGCCAACCTCTGGTTGGATGAGGCGAACCCAGCACCTGGTGATATACTGCTGGAATACACACGAAATAGCCTGATAAAGAGTCAGTTCAACGTCTTTCGTGCGCCCAGTCACGGCACGTGAGCGAGAAATATCGTGACACAAGGGGCTGTGAGTGGGCTATAATTTCGAGCTAATTTCGAATGATTTTGAAATACTGCCTGTAACGCTATGAATTACAAGGCAAAATAAGCAATGAATATAAGGATTAAAGCTATGGGTTTTCTTTCCGGTAAGCGCATTCTGGTAACTGGCGTTGCCAGCAAACTGTCCATCGCATACGGCATCGCACAAGCTATGCATCGCGAAGGCGCTGAGCTGGCGTTCACCTACCAGAACGACAAGCTGAAAGGCCGTGTTGAAGAATTTGCCGCGCAGCTGGGTTCCAGCATTGTTCTGGAATGTGACGTTGCACAAGACGAAAGCATTGATGGCATGTTTGCTGAACTGGCAAAAGCATGGCCGAAATTCGACGGTTTCGTTCACTCCATCGGCTTCGCTCCGGGCGATCAGCTGGACGGCGACTACGTGAACGCGGTTACCCGTGATGGCTTCAAAATCGCTCATGACATCAGCTCCTACAGCTTCGTTGCGATGGCAAAATCCTGCCGCGCGATGCTGAACCCGGGCGCCGCCCTGCTGACCCTGTCCTACCTGGGCGCAGAACGCGCTATTCCTAACTACAACGTTATGGGTCTGGCGAAAGCGTCTCTGGAAGCCAACGTGCGCTATATGGCGAACGCAATGGGTCCTGAAGGCGTGCGTGTTAACGCAATTTCTGCGGGTCCAATCCGTACTCTGGCCGCTTCCGGTATCAAAGATTTCCGTAAAATGCTGGCACATTGCGAAGCGGTTACCCCGATTCGTCGTACCGTTACCATCGAAGATGTGGGTAACTCTGCGGCATTCCTGTGCTCTGACCTTTCCGCAGGTATCTCCGGCGAAGTGGTTCACGTGGACGGCGGCTTCAACATCGCTGCCATGAACGAGCTGGAAATCAAATAAGTCTGTTACTCTCTTCCCGCCTGGGAAGAGAGTTTTCTCCCCTCCCCGCACTTCGTTATTCCGTTCTGCTATTTGTTATCACCTAACAATATTTTTCCCCTCATCCGCCTTACGCCAGGATATTGATCGCCATTTTGAGATCAAGGAACGCCCATGGAACAACGCCGTTTTTCCGGCAAAGGCCACTGGTATCACGAAACCCAGTCGAATCATTCGCAGACGGACGTTCTGCCGCTGGTGCCTGAAGCCGCTAACGTCGACGATCGTTTTTTGCTCGATTTAGCCCTGCCTGACGACATTGCCGCAAGCTGTTGTGGGTGGCTTACGCCAGCCCGAACCTTGTGCCGCCTCTTATTCCCGCTCGATACTCCCGTAAACCGTCTGCACACGCTTAGCGCCTACGACAGACTGAGCACGGCGTTGACGGTTTCCCAGGCGTGTGGCGTCCAGCGGCTCTGTAACCACTACGCGGCGCTCCTCGCCCCCCTTCCGGGCCCCGACTCTTCCCGGGAAAGCAATCGACGCCTTGCAGAAATCACTCAGTATGCCCGCCAGCTGGCGAGCTCTCCGGACGTCATTGACGATAAAGCGCAAACTCAGCTTGATGAGGTGGGACTGACAACGTATGACATTGTGCTTATCAACCAGATCATCGGCTTTACTGGTTTTCAGGCGCGGGCGGTTGCAGTGTTTCAGGCGCTGCTTGGCCATCCGGTACGCTGGCTACCGGGACACCACATTCAGCCCCATACACTACCGCTGAGCTTTACCCGATGGACAGCCACCCAGCCCGTAGTCGAACTAAAATATGCCAGTGCGGTTCAACTTGAGGCGCTCTCACGCTGGCAGGCCGAACCTGCGCTTTCAGCGCTCACGCCGGTTCTCTGCCATGAGCCGATGCTGCTGAATCTGACGGGCGAGATACTGGTTAACCACCCACAAAGCGAAGCCCAGCCATCTGCATCGCTCTCAGCCGCCCATGCGCTGCTGCTTACGTCTCCCGATCGTTTTAGCGCCGCCCAGTTAACGCCTCTCACGGAGGCCGGTATCCCGCCGGGCAAGGCAATTAACCTGTTAACCCACGGCGCTTTTAATGGCTGGCTGGACCGTCTTCGCGTGGCGCTTGGCAAAGAGGAATAACCACACGCTTTACCTAAAGAGCGCTTGCTGTAGCAGTGAGAATCGCGTAAAACTGTCAGCCGCTCAATGGCTACGAAAATAGAACATTATGTTTCAGGACAACCCGCTGCTAGCGCAGCTTAAACAGCAACTACATTCCCAGACGCCCCGTGCAGAAGGGGTCGTAAAAGCCACGGAAAAGGGCTTTGGCTTTCTTGAAGTTGACGGACAGAAGAGCTACTTCATTCCGCCTCCTCAGATGAAGAAAGTGATGCATGGCGACCGCATTTCGGCCGTTATTCATACCGAAAAGGAACGAGAGTCTGCCGAGCCGGAAGCACTGATCGAACCTTTCCTGACCCGCTTTGTCGGGAAAGTGCATAAAAAAGACGATCGTCTTTCTATCGTACCGGATCATCCTCTCCTGAAAGATGCCATCCCTTGCCGCGCCGCGCGTGGCGTTGAGCATGACTTTGTCGAGGGTGACTGGGCGGTTGCCGAAATGCGCCGTCATCCTTTAAAAGGCGATCGCGGTTTCTACGCCGAGCTGACCCAGTTCATCACCTTTGGCGACGACCATTTCGTCCCATGGTGGGTGACGCTGGCGCGCCACAACCTCGAAAAAGAAGCGCCGGATGGCGTCGCGACCAAAATGCAGGACGAAGGTCTTGAGCGTCGCGATCTGACAGCGCTGGACTTTGTCACCATCGACAGCGCCAGCACCGAGGATATGGACGATGCGCTGTATGCCGAAGAGGCAGCGGATGGCAAAATGCATCTGACCGTTGCCATCGCCGACCCTACCGCATGGATTGTCGAAGGCAGCAAGCTGGACGAAATGGCCAAAGTGCGTTCGTTCACCAACTACCTGCCGGGCTTCAACATCCCGATGCTGCCGCGCGAGCTTTCCGACGATCTCTGCTCCCTGCGTCCCCATGAAGTGCGTCCGGTACTGGCCTGCCGCATGACCATCGCGGCTGACGGTACCATTGAAGAAGATATCGAATTCTTCGCCGCCACCATCGAATCCAAAGCTAAACTGGCTTATGACAACGTGTCCGACTGGCTGGAAAATACCGGCAGCTGGAAGCCTGAATCCGATAATATCGCTGCGCAAATTCGTCTGCTGCATCGCGTCTGCCAGAGCCGCAGTGAGTGGCGCCAGACCCACGCCCTGGTATTTAAGGACCGCCCGGACTACCGCTTTGTGCTGGGGGACAAAGGCGAAGTGCTCAACATCGTCGCCGAGCCACGCCGTATTGCCAACCGTATCGTTGAAGAAGCGATGATCTCCGCCAACATTTGCGCCGCACGCGTGCTGCGCGACAAGTTAGGCTTTGGCATTTACAACGTGCACACCGGCTTTGACCCGGCTAACACCGAAGCGCTGGCCGCCCTGCTCAAAACCCATGACGTCCACGTCGATCCGGAAGAGGTGCTGACCCTGCCAGGCTTCTGCAAGCTGCGCCGCGAGCTGGACGCACAGCCGTCAGGTTTCCTTGACAGCCGCATTCGCCGCTTCCAGTCCTTTGCGGAAATCAGCACCGAGCCAGGCCCGCACTTCGGTCTCGGTCTTGAGGCTTACGCCACCTGGACCTCCCCGATCCGTAAGTACGGCGACATGGTTAACCATCGTCTGCTGAAAGCGATCATCAAAGGGGAATCTGTTGCCCGCCCACAGGATGAGACTACGTTGCAGATGGCAGAGCGTCGCCGTCTGAACCGTATGGCGGAGCGTGATGTCGGCGACTGGTTGTACGCGCGTTTCCTGAATGATAAGGCAGGGACTGACACCCGTTTCCCGGCTGAAATCATTGACATCAGCCGCGGCGGTATGCGCGTGCGTCTGGTGGATAATGGCGCCGTTGCCTTTATTCCTGCCCCGTTCCTGCATGCCGTTCGCGACGAACTGGTTTGTAGCCAGGAAAACGGGACCGTGCAAATTAAAGGCGAAACGGTTTACAAAGTCACTGACGTGATTGATGTAAACATCGCTGAAGTCCGCATGGAAACCCGCAGCATTATCGCGCGCCCTGTCGCCTGATAACCGCGTAGACTCCCGGCCGTTCCGTTCAGGGATGGCCGGGAGTTCTTCCCAGTATTATCTCTCGCAAAATCATCGTTTTTTCTCACACTTTTCTGTTTCCCACCGCCACATTTCGCCAGAATTATCTACAGTAAAAAGAGCCGTCATAGTCGACTGCAAATGAATAATTTGTGCGCTACTCAGCAGCCGCGGGAGAAAACGGGATGGACGATCTGGAGCAGAATTTGCTGTTTCGTTACATGGGTACGCATAGCCCCTGGTGGCGACTAACAGCAGACAGCAATGCTCTGCATCTTGCTGCCAGTGAAAGCGCTGAAATCGTTCAGGTGGTTGCGCTGGACGATGAGCAGGCCGCTCTGATTCGCCAGCTCACCGTTATCACGTCCAGCATTGCCATGACCCTTCCCTTGTATGGTGTGGACGTTCCCGTCCATCTTGTCGGTCGTAAAATTAACAAAAATGAGTGGGCGGGAACGGCATCAGCATGGAACGACACGCCTTCCGTGGCGCGCGATCTGGCGCAGGGACTCTCCTTCGCCGAACAGGTGGTGTCCGAAGCTAACTCCGTAATTGTCATCCTCGACCAGAACGGGAATATTCAGCGCTTCAACCGTTTAAGTGAAGAATATACGGGCCTGAAGGAACAGGAAGTCATCGGGCAAAACGTGTTTAAACTGTTCATGAGCCGCAGCGAAGCCGCGGCCTCAAAACGCAACATCACCGGTTTTTTTCGTAACGGCAGCTCCTACGAAGTCGAACGCTGGATCAAGACCCGCAAGGGGCAACGCCTGTTTCTCTTCAGAAATAAATTCGTTCACAGCGGCAGCGGGAAAAATGAAATTTTCCTCATCTGTTCAGGTACCGACATCACGGAAGAGCGCCGGGCCCAGGAGCGCCTGCGCGTTCTCGCCAATACGGATACGATTACCGGTTTGCCTAACCGAAATGCCATCCATGAGCTGATCTCCGACGCCATCACCTCCCGGGGTGAAACGCAGGTGGGCGTGGTTTATCTCGATCTGGATAACTTTAAAAAAGTGAACGATGCCTATGGGCATATGTTTGGCGACCAGCTGCTACAGGCCGTTGCGCTGGCGATCCTGAGTTGCCTGGACGACGGACAAACCCTGGCGCGCCTGGGTGGGGATGAGTTTATCGTGATGGCCACCGATACCTCGCAGGGCGCGCTGGAAGCTATGGCGTCGCGCATTCTGACCCGACTGCGGCAGCCTTTCCGCATCGGGCTGATTGAGGTTTACACCGGCTGCTCGCTTGGTATCGCGCTTGCGCCCCAGCACGGTAACGATCGGGAAAGCGTCATTCGCAATGCCGACACCGCCATGTACACCGCCAAGGAAAATGGCCGGGGTAAATTCTGCGTCTTCTCGCCAGAGATGAACCAGCGCGTATTTGAATATCTGTGGCTGGATACCAACCTGCGTAAAGCGCTGGATAACGATCAGCTGTTAATTCACTACCAGCCAAAAATGACCTGGCGCGGCGAAGTCAGAAGTCTGGAGGCGCTGGTGCGCTGGCAGTCGCCGGAGCGTGGCCTGATCCCGCCGATGGAATTTATCTCCTATGCGGAAGAGTCAGGACTGATAGTGCCCCTTGGCCGCTGGGTTATGCTCGATGTGGTGCGCCAGGTGGCAAAATGGCGCGACAAAGGGATCAACCTGCGCGTCGCGGTCAACGTTTCCGCCCGTCAGCTGGCGGACCAGACCATCTTCAGTGACCTGAAGCAGGCGCTGAAAGACCTGAATTTTGAATACTGCCCGATTGACGTGGAATTGACCGAAAGCTGTCTCATCGAAAATGAAGAGCTGGCCCTGTCAGTGATCCAGCAATTTAGCCGCCTGGGGGCGCAAATTCACCTTGATGACTTTGGTACGGGGTACTCTTCCCTGTCGCAGCTGGCGCGCTTCCCTATCGACGCCATCAAGCTTGACCAGTCCTTCGTCCGGGATATCCATAAGCAGTCCATTTCACAGTCGCTCGTGCGCGCGATAGTCGCCGTGGCACAGGCGTTGAATCTGCAGGTCATTGCTGAAGGGGTGGAGAGTGCAAAAGAAGACGCCTTTCTGACGAAGAATGGCGTCAACGAACGGCAGGGTTATCTTTTTGCTAAGCCCATGCCCGCAGCCGCATTCGAGCGATGGCTAAAGCGCTATCAGGCCAGGAATGTCCGTTAGCTGGCTTTGCGTAAGCCCGTCGCCTGATGGCGATTTTGCAGCATAACCAGCCGCTCCATGTAGGCGATATCCTTCGGTTCAAGGCAGAAGGCGGCATCCACCCAATCCTCTGTAATGTCCATCAACTCGCTTCGCGGAAGTGGCAGAACACGCGTACGCGCGCGCAGCATGGCCCTTACGCCGTTCAGCTTCGGCTGTAGCGTGTCGATAAACGTCCGTACCGAAACATAGCTCTGTAACGGCTCGAATAAGAGATCCACAAGACCGTGCTGTTCATACCATTCCGCCGTATGCGACTCACCTTTATAGATCAGCGCCTCTGCCATTTTCATGCCGGCACGACGCGCCACCAGTGAATAACCGCCCATGCCCGGGAACAGATTGAACGCGATTTCCGGAAAGCCTAATCGGGCATCGCGCTGGGCCAGAATGAAATGGTGCGCGAGCGCGGCTTCAAACCCGCCCCCTAACGCGCTTCCTTCCACCATCGCCAGCGTGACAGCACCGGTATCGAACCCTCGTGAGGCGGCATGAACGCAGTCCACACAAGCCCGGGCATAGGCGCGTAACGCTTCGCGTCGGTTGTTTTTGATGCACTCAACGAAGAATTGTAAATCACCGCCGGTATTGTAGATGTCAGGGACCAGCGATCCGGTGACCCAAAAATCAACGACAAATCCGGACTGGCGAACCAGCCAGGAGAGATTCATGATCTCCTCGATCAGCGCATGATTGAAGCAAGGCCGTGGCGTGGCACGTAACATCATCCACACCGTGCGCCGTTCGGCCTCATAATAAGCCGCCAGTTGAGTGAATCGTTCAGCATCAGTAAACAATGTGCAGGTTGTCTGGTTGATAACTGTCATAGTCGAATTCCTCTTATAAAAAAGCGCGTTGCGCGCAGTTTTAGACTAATCCACCCCTACAACCCGCAGCATACGGGGGTTAAATTTGTCACTTTCATTTATGAACTTTGGTTATTGCATTTTTTACCTTCTCTTTTGAATCAATTTTCTGCATCATTGATAATATTAACTTTTCGCTTCAGGGTGAGCTTATGTCTAACATTGATGCAACAGCCGTGGCACAGCGTATTGATACTGTGCTGGATATTCTTGTCGCGGGCGATTATCACTCTGCTATCCGTAATCTTGAGATCCTCAAGTCTGAACTGCTGGCTGAGAACGGCACTGATAACGCATCAGAATCCACTCAACCAAAAGCCCCGTGGGAAGTGTAACCACGTCGTTTTCGCCCTTGCCTTTTAAATGGATGCTATGAATTCCCGACAACAAATCATTTTGCAGATGGTGATCGATCAGGGACGCGTAAGCGTAGTCGATCTCGCTAAAGCTACCGGCGTTTCTGAAGTCACCATTCGTCAGGATCTGAATCTTCTGGAAAAACAGAGCTACCTGCGGCGTGCGCACGGATATGCCGTTCCACTGGACAGCGAGGACGTTGAAACCCGCATGATGAACAATTTTGCGCTCAAGCGGGAACTGGCGGAGTTTGCTGCATCCTTAGTGAATAACGGTGAGACCGTCTTTATTGAAAATGGCAGCAGTAACGCCCTTCTGGCGCGCACGCTTGCCGATCAAAAAGACGTTACCATCATTACCGTAAGCAGCTATATCGCCCATCTGTTGAAGGAAACTCGCTGCGAGGTCATTCTGCTGGGCGGCATTTACCAGAAGAAAAGCGAAAGCATGGTGGGGCCATTAACGCGTCAATATGTTCAGCAGGTTCACTTCAGTAAGGCATTCATTGGCATTGACGGCTGGCAGCCCGACACCGGCTTTACCGGTCGCGACATGATGCGTTCAGACGTGGTGAACGCCGTACTCGCCAAAGAGTGTGAAGCGATTGTGCTGACCGATAGCTCTAAGTTTGGCGCCGTACACCCTTATACGATGGGTCCGGCTTCGCGCTTCAGCCGTGTGATCACGGATGAGCGTTTACGCGATGAATATCGCCAGCAATTAGAACAAGACGGCCTGACTGTCGATATTGTGAAAAAAACGGCCTGATTATCCTGCTGCGCCCGAATAATGGGCGCACTTAAACCTTTCTCTGAGAGTATTCCGACCCTTCCTTTAAGAGTTTTTACCTGTTGAAACTGTTCTAAACACGTAAAATTAATATTAGCGATATAACAGGAAGTGACTATCACCTGCGTGATGATGTAACGCCTGCGCGACCAGCTTTCACGGGAACAGAATTTAAGTACGGATATTGTCTATACTTAAAGTGCATTCCTTTCCGTGAATCGATAATTCAGGAGAAAGTATTATGACCTTTACCAGCAAAAAATTAGCCGCCGCTGTTCTGGCAATCACTGTAGCAATGTCTCTGAGCGCTTGCTCTAACTGGTCTAAACGTGACCGTAACACCGCGATTGGTGCCGGTGCTGGTGCGCTTGGTGGTGCAGTATTAACGGATGGTAGTACGCTGGGTACATTAGGTGGTGCTGCCGTAGGTGGTATTATCGGTCACCAGGTGGGCAAATAATCACCATAACGGCTCTCACCGGTATAATAATATATTTTGTATTTTCAGGTCTGACTTACGCACGTAAAAAAAAGAGCCACGGCAATGTCCGTGGCTCATTTATTTTAACCGCCCGCCAGTTTGACTTTCATACCTTTGGCTTCCAGCAGCGTTTTAATTAAATCCCGCTTATCGCCCTGAATCTCAATTATGCCGTCTTTTACTGCCCCACCGCATCCGCACTTCTTTTTAAGCTCAGCGGCGAGCTTTACCAGCTCTGCATCATCCAGATCAATCCCGGTGACAAGGCAAACGCCTTTCCCTTTTCTGCCACTGGTCTGGCGCTGAATACGCACGATTCCATCGCCTTTCGGACGTTCAGCTTTCTCTTTTGGCTCTTCAATGCGCCCGGTATCTGTTGAATAGACCAGACGAGTGTTGGCATCACGCATTATGCCCCCTTTTTCAGTGATGCATTAATCGCTTTCAGAGTCTCTGCCGGATGAGCGGATTGCGTCACCGGGCGACCAATTACCATATAGTCTACCCCCGCGCTCAGCGCCTGCTCTGGCGTCATGATGCGTCGCTGATCCCCTGACTCGCTGCCTGCCGGACGGATACCTGGCGTCACCAGTTTAAATTCGCGGCCTAACTCAGATTTGAAGCGAACCGCCTCCTGAGCTGAACAGACCACGCCATCAAGCCCACACTGTTGCGTGAGGCGCGCCAGACGCTCCGCATGTTCGGCAGGTGACAACGTCACACCCAGGTCACGAAGGTCAGATTCATCCATACTGGTCAGCACGGTGACGGCGATAAGAAGCGGAGCGTCATTGCCAAACGGCACCAGCGCTTCGCGCGCAGCCGTCATCATACGTGCCCCACCGGAGGCATGAACGTTAACCATCCACACACCCAGTTCAGCCGCCGCAGCAACGGCGTGGGCAGTGGTATTCGGAATATCGTGGAATTTCAGGTCGAGGAAAACGTCGAAACCACGCTGGTGCAGATCGCGGACGATTTGCGGACCGAACAGCGTAAACATCTCTTTGCCTACTTTAAGACGGCAATCCCGGGGATCAATACCATCAACAAAGGCCAGTGCGGCGTCACGGTTATTGTAATCCAGAGCAACAACTACAGGAGAATCGGTAACTACGCGGGAAGTGGAGGAAGTAACAGACGTCATGACCAGCCCTTTTCGTCTATGGGCGCGCAGCGGCGCGGAACAGATAAACGGCGTGCATTCTACCTGCCCTCGGGGTAAATGAACAGAATCGAATGCTTTTCCTGTTGAACCACAGACCGCACGGTGCTGAAAGAAATAATGCACTCTTTAGTATGTTGTAACTAAAATGGAGTGTTTTAAAAAATCACTGCCCGTCCAGACCACGAATTGGCTTGATGGTGGACCAGGCCCGGCAGGAAGGGCAATGCCAGTAGAGCGAATAGGCGGTGAAGCCGCATTTCTGGCAGCGATAGCGCGGCTTGCTCCGCACCTGTTCACCGACCATGTCTCGCAGCACCATCAGGCTCTCTTTAGCGCGCCCTTCTTCTGCATCGTTAAGATGATAATCCATCAGCTTGTGGAAGACGCGCATCGTCGGATGGCGCTGCAACTGACGGGTAATGTATACCTGGGCGGTATCACTCCCTTCGTGCTCTTCGACGACATCCGACAGCATCAGCTCGGCTGTGGCACCGGTGTTTTCTTCAACACAGCGGCGCAGGAATGCAACCCACTCGTCCTGCTTACCTAACTGCTGATAGCAGGTTTGCAGCATTTCCAGCGTTTCGCTGACCAGCTCTTTGTCCTGATCGATAACGCGAAGCAGGCTTTCCACGGCTTTGGCGTAATCACCATTAGCCATAAAGACCCGCCCCATCATTATCGAGATGCGGGCGCTGTTGCGATCGGCCGCGGCGCCTTTTTTTAGCAATGCCATGGCCTTATCCATGTCATCGCTACCCATTTGCTGAAGGGCAAGCTCGCAGTAAAAATGGGCAATTTCGACGCGCTGTTTGTCTTTGCCGAGTTTGACCAGCCGTTCGGCGGTATCAATCGCTTTTTGCCAGTCGCTGGTTGCCTGGTAGATTTGCAGAAGTTGCTGAAGCGCACCGATACGGAAATCGGTCTCATCCACCAGCTGAGAGAACATATCCTCGGCGCGATCGTAAAGCCCCGCGGCCATGTAATCCCGTCCAAGCTGCTGAACGGCCAGCAACCGTTGCTCATAGGTCAACGAAGCGCTTTCCATCAGGGTCTGGTGGATACGAATGGCACGGTCAACCTCTCCGCGCGAGCGGAACAGGTTTCCCAGGGTGAGATGCGCCTCTACGGTGCCGGTATCCTCTTTGAGCATGTCGAGGAACAGATCGACCGCTTTATCCTGCTGATTGCTCAGCAGGAAGTTCACCCCCGCAACGTAGTCACGGGAGAGTCGGTTTGCTTCATCCTGTTTTGTTTGTTGCGCGCTTCTGCGGCCCATATACCAGCCATAGGCTGCGGCGACAGGCAAAAGCAGAAACAACAACTCCAGCATATTCGATTATTCCTTGACTACCGGCACAACAGAGCTCGCCGGAATGTCAGTCGCAGGCGTAAGTTGATGTTCAAGTCGTTTAATTTTACGTTCAGCGCGAACAAGGGAAACACGAACCTTAAGCCAGAACAGGCCACATACAAGCCATCCGATGACAAAACCCGCTGCGAATAACACAGCCAGCAGGCTCGACACCCGGTACTCGCCCTGCGCCAGCAGATAGTTGAAACTTACCTGTTGATCGTTTTGCGCGCCCAATGTGACTGAAATGACAAAAATCGCCAACACCAGTAAGAAAATGAGTAAATATTTCACATGACTTCCCGTTATGTGGTTCGAGCGTATAAAGCGTGTTCAACTCACTGCAATCAGCCTTATAAGCTACCATTTTAGTGGCGGGCGCGAAACGGAAAAAGTAATGCGCCCTTCATGGATTTATGGTCAAAATGCGGAATATCAAGCTTCAGGTTCCGCCTGACTCCCTTTCGGCTATTTCTTCCTTCTCTTCCTGCGGTGGCGTCAGAGGCCCACAGAAACGTTGTGCAAGCCAGGTCGCCAGCGTAACCAGTACCCACGAAATCAGCGTAGCCACCACCAAATCACGCGGCCAGTGCATACCCAGCAGCATCCGGCTGCCCATTACGCCTGTCGCCCAGACCAGCAAAATCGCAATCGTGAGGGTACGTCGACGTGGCCAAAGCAGCCCCACGCCGAGTAGCGCCCAGCTGGCAGCAAACATCGTATGTCCGGAAGGAAACGCAAAGCCGGTCTCTTTTTGCCAGTGTTTGCGTAAAAATGTCGGGATATCCTGCTGTTCCGCAAGCTGTTCTTTCACCAACGCCCCGCGATCCTTACGCTTTAAAGTGTAGAACTCATCTACCGGAATATGGTGCGTTTTTTCCAGCCAGATAACAAAGGGACGGGGTTCCTGCACGCGATCTTTCACCCACGACTTCACCCCCTGCCCGACAAGAATGGCACCTCCGAGAATGGCAAATAATACCAGCGCCGCGCGAAGACGAAAGCGCAGGCACCACAGGAACCAGGCACAGAGCAGCACGTGCGTAATAATCCCCCAGGGCTGGGTGACCGTCTCAGTTATCCAGTATAAGGCTTTCAGCCACGTCTCGTTTTGTCCGGGCTTCCACATCCAGCCGGAGAACCAAACGATCAGGGGTATAACAAGCAATACGGCGGCGCCTGCGGCCGTGCGTCTGGCAATTGAAAGCATGTCCTCTCCTTTTTCACTAAGCACCACAATCATAACTGAATTTCCACCTTCTGGTGGATATGTCGGATCGTGCGTTTAACGTCCGTATAGCGTGGTGGTGATTAGGTGAAGTAGCCGGGCTTGTGGCAAAATAGTCCAATACAGAAAGCAAAATGGGGCAAAGGCACGAAACGTGTCAGCCTGGTATGGAGAATCACATGCAGCTTAAACGTGTGGCAGAAGCCAAACTGCCAACCCCATGGGGCGATTTCCTGATGGTGGGTTTTGAAGAACTGGCAACCGGACAAGATCACGTCGCCCTGGTATACGGTGACATTTCGGGGCAGACGCCGGTACTGTCCCGCGTTCATTCTGAGTGTCTGACCGGTGACGCGCTCTTCAGCCTGCGCTGTGACTGCGGTTTCCAGCTCGAAGCCGCTCTTTCTCATATCGCAGAGGAAGGACGTGGCGTGCTGCTGTATCACCGCCAGGAAGGACGCAATATCGGTCTGCTGAATAAAATCCGCGCCTACGCGTTGCAGGATCAGGGCTATGATACCGTCGAAGCAAACCATCAGCTCGGCTTTGCTGCTGACGAGCGCGATTTCACCCTCTGCGCAGATATGTTCAAGCTGCTGGGCGTGGACGAAGTGCGTCTGTTGACCAATAACCCGAAAAAAGTGGAGATCCTCACTGAAGCGGGCATCAATATCGTTGAACGCGTGCCGCTGATTGTTGGCCGCAATCCGAAAAACGCGCACTACCTCGATACCAAAGCTGCAAAGATGGGGCACCTGCTGAGCGAGTAAACGCAAAACGCCCGGCACTTCTGCCGGGCGAGTTTTATCAGTCCAGCATCTTTCGAATCACATAATGTAAAATGCCGTCGTTCTGGTAATAGGTTAGCTCTGTTGCCGTATCAATACGACACCGACAATCCAGCACTTCTGTTGTACCATCTGCCCGCGTTAACTTCACCGGAACGGTTTTACCCGGTTGCAGATTTTGCAGACCGCTGATATCAATCTGCTCTTCCCCGGTCAGACCCAGCGTTTTACGCGTTATGCCCTGCGGGAACTCCAGCGGCAGGATCCCCATCCCGATCAGGTTTGAGCGGTGGATACGTTCAAAGGATTCGGCAATCACCACGCGAACCCCGAGCAGACGTGGACCTTTAGCCGCCCAGTCGCGACTGGAACCAGAGCCGTACTCTTTACCGGCAATAACGGCCAGTGGCGTACCCTCCTGCTGATACTTCATGGCTGCGTCATAAATTGAAATGACCTCTGTATCTGGCAGGTGGCGCGTCATGCCCCCTTCCACGCCCGGGACCATTTCATTACGAATGCGGATGTTGGCAAATGTCCCGCGCATCATCACTTCGTGGTTACCGCGGCGCGAACCGTAGGAGTTAAAATCGCGACGTTCCACGCCACGGCTTTGCAGATACCGACCTGCCGGACTGTCCGCTTTGATGCTCCCCGCTGGTGAGATATGGTCAGTGGTGACGGAATCGCCCAGCATCGCCAGAATGCGCGCGCCGTGAATGTCTTTCAGCGGTGCAGGCTCCGCCAGCATCTCATCGAAGAAGGGCGACAGGCGAATATAGGTAGAATCATCCTGCCAGTCATAGGTATCGGAACCCACCACGTCGATCGCTTTCCATTCCGCTGTACCTTCGAACACTTCCGCATACTCTTTGCGGAACATCTCGGTGGAAACTTTCTCTACCGCGCGCGCAATTTCACGCGATGATGGCCAGATGTCTTTCAGATAGACAGGTTCATTATTGCGATCGTGACCAATCGGATCGGTCGCCAGGTTAATGTTCATGTTTCCGGCCAGAGCATAGGCTACGACCAGCGGCGGCGAGGCCAGCCAGTTGGTTTTCACCAGCGGATGAATACGCCCCTCAAAGTTTCGGTTACCGGAAAGTACCGCGCCAACGGTCAAATCACCCTGCTTGATCGCCACTTCAATAGGCTCAGGCAGTGGACCAGAGTTACCGATGCAGGTCGTACAGCCGTAACCCACCAGATTAAAGCCCAACTCGTCGAGGTACGGCGTGAGTCTGGCCTGCGCCAGGTAATCGGAAACCACTTTCGAACCAGGCGCCAGGGACGCCTTAACCCACGGCTGTGGCTTGAGTCCCAGTTCTACCGCTTTTTTTGCCAGCAGCCCGGCAGCCATTAACACACTCGGGTTGGACGTGTTGGTACAGGAAGTGATAGCGGCGATCACCACGGCGCCGTCAGGGAGCTGATACTGATGCCCGTTCAGAACATAGTCCACAGGACGGTGATCTTTTTGCGCGGCGTTAACCTCCAGCTCATTGCTGGCGGCAAAGGCTTTCGGAACGTTGCTCAGGGCGACGCGGTCCTGCGGTCGTTTCGGCCCTGCGAGGCTTGCCTCAACGGTGCCCATATCCAATTCCAGCGTGCTGGTAAATACCGGCTCGTCACCCGGGTTACGCCACATGCCCTGCGCTTTGGTGTAGGCCTCTACGAGCGCCACCTGCTCCTCGCTGCGACCACTGAGGCGCATATACTCAAGCGTAACGCTATCAATTGGGAAAAAGCCGCAGGTCGCACCATATTCCGGCGCCATGTTGGCGATGGTGGCCCGGTCCGCCAGCGGCAGTGAATCCAGACCATCACCATAAAATTCAACGAATTTACCCACCACGCCATGCTTACGCAGCATCTGGGTGACCGTCAGGACCAGATCCGTGGCGGTAATGCCTTCGGACAATTTACCGGTCAGCTTAAAGCCCACCACATCGGGAATGAGCATCGATACCGGCTGGCCGAGCATGGCCGCTTCCGCTTCAATACCACCGACGCCCCAGCCCAGAACGCCAAGGCCGTTAATCATGGTCGTGTGTGAATCGGTGCCCACCAGCGTATCCGGGTAAGCCACCCACTCTTTATCCTGCAATTCACTCCAGACGGTTTTGCCGAGATATTCCAGGTTGACCTGGTGACAAATGCCGGTGCCTGGTGGAACAACGCTGAAACGGCTGAACGCCTGCTGACCCCATTTGAGGAAGACATAGCGTTCATGGTTACGTTCCATCTCCAGACGGACGTTTTCACCGAAAGCATCGTCGTCACCAAAGTGATCGACGGTGACGGAGTGGTCGATGACGAGGTCTACCGGTGAGAGCGGGTTCACCTTAGCCGTATCGCCCCCGAGACGCTTAACAGCTTCACGCATGGCGGCCAAGTCCACAACCGCCGGCACGCCGGTGAAATCCTGCATCAATACCCTGGCCGGGCGGTAGGCAATTTCTTTGTCTGCGTGAGCATTTTTCAGCCACCCTGCCAGAGCCTGGATATCCTCCTCGGTAACCGAGTCGCCATCTTGCCAGCGCAAGAGGTTTTCCAGTAGTACTTTCAACGACTTGGGTAACCGCGAAATGTCCCCAAGCGTCCTGGCAGCCAGCGGTAAGCTGTAGTAGCGCCAGGTTTTATTTTCCGCCTGTAATGTGTCCTTACTGGCTTCGCGTAGGGTTAACGACATAAGCTCCTCCTTAAAAACAGGGATGTCCTGACAATCATCAGGGCTGTAATTAAAGATAACACAAAGATGTCGTAACGTTTTGATAACAACCCAAATTGATAAATTTAGGAATGGTCCAACGCGAGGGATTAAACAAAAAACCCCGCCGTGGCGAGGTTTTACGATTTAGTGTAAGGCCAGCCAGAGGAGCTGACACCAGAAGAGGATCGACGCTGAGAATACGCCGAGCCATGACCAGTATTTTACGGTTGTCATGTTATTCATCATAGGGACACCAGACTTTAATTATTTAAGGATGCGAGGTCTGCCCTCGTTCTATATTGCTGATGTGTATTTATTAAGGAGTACAAAAGTGCACAGTCTTTATTCAGACTATTTGCATCATTACGCAAAAATCAAAATTATTGTTTTTTGGGTTCGTCTTCTGCGAACACATCAATAAAGGCCTGCTGCTGTGGCGTCAGTTGCCAGGAGGCTGGCACGCTGGTTGCTGGCGCCTTACGCGCTTTGTGAGCATTGTCACGAAGCTGACACATCTCTTTTCTCGCGTCAGTACGCACCGTCATGACCATATTCAACCCCAATATTTCCAGACGACAAGAGCAACAACCACCCAGAACAGGGCAGAGCCGAGAAAGACCGCCAGCCAGGCTTTACGCTTAAGCGCGGGATCCCTTTGCGGTTCTTCACTTCCTGACGGCATTGCTAACCTCATACAATCGATATCGCTTATCATTTAGAGACCAAACAATTGGCACAAGTAATCATCTGATGAGATAAATCCTAAAGAAACTTTAGCCGAAAAGCCAGTGAATTTACGAATCTGAGCCTGGGAAAATTCAATCTTTTGACCAGAAATAAATAATTGAAAAGAATAATTTGCACACCTGTAAATTAGTTTCTACTTTTGTCGCAAATTTGCGACAGTAAAACCCTATTCATCAAATGGGTTATGACGATATATGACAGTAGGCGCAGATGAGGTTAATTCTAATTTAGATTTAAAGGGGGAAACCGGTATCTTTCCAGAAGAGAAAGATACCGGGTGTAATTATTTGGCAGGAAGTTTGATGTCTTTAAACATCTCTTCGATGTCTTCATTGGAGCGTAACGCCACGGCCGTGTCGACCACGTCACGTGTTAAATGCGGTGCGAAGCGCTGAATAAAATCATACATATAGCTGCGAAGGAACGTGCTGCGACGAAAACCTATCTTGGTGGTGCTGTGGCTGAAGATATCATGCGCGTCCAGACGCACCAGATCCGGGTCTGATACAGGATCCACCGCCATGCTGGCAATAACGCCTACGCCCAGACCCAGACGCACGTACGTTTTAATGACGTCCGCATCCGTTGCAGTGAAGACGATCCGTGGCGTTAATCCGGCGCGGTTAAAGGCGGTGTCTAGCTCAGAACGGCCCGTAAATCCGAACGTATAGGTAACCAGCGGGTATTGCGCCAGCTCTTCGATTGTCACTTCGCCCTTCCCCGCCAGCGGATGATCGGGGGTCACGACAATAGAGCGGTTCCAGTGGTAGCACGGGAGCATGACCAGATCATCGTACAGATGAAGAGCTTCCGTCGCGATGGCAAAATCGGCATTGCCTTTAGACACGGCCTCTGCGATTTGCGTCGGTGAGCCCTGATGCATATGCAGGGAAACGCGGGGATAGCGTTCGATAAAACCTTTGATCACCCCGGGAAGCGCATAACGCGCCTGCGTGTGCGTGGTGGCTATATAAAGGGAGCCTTTATCCGGCCAGGTATGTTCCCCGGCGACGGATTTAATGGCATCGACTTTGGAAAGCACTTCTCGTGCGATGCGAATGATTTCCTGCCCTGCCGGCGTGACCTGAGTCAGGTGCTTACCGCTGCGGGCAAATATCTGAATACCTAATTCATCCTCCAGCATACGCACCTGCTTACTGATGCCAGGCTGCGAGGTATAAAGACCTTCTGCGGTGGAAGAGACATTGAGGTTATGATTGACGACCTCAACGATATAGCGAAGCTGCTGTAATTTCATGCCAGACCATCCGATTTAGCGCATGCGTCAATCGCTTAATACGATTTGATAATAAGAAACGGGTTAACTATAACCACTATATCATTTATAGCCAGGCTGTATAGTACGGAACAAAAAATAATAACAACGTAATAAAAAAGGGCCGGAAGTCCGGCCCTTTCACAGGTAAGTTACGGTAAGTGAAGATTATTTTTTACCTTCAACCCATTTCCCGTCGACAAAGAAGGCTGACCAACCGGTCGCTTTACCCTCTTTCTCTGCCGCCACGTACTGCTGCTTCGTTTTACGGCTGAAGCGCACCACGGTTTTGTTGCCTTCCGGATCCTGCTGTGGCGCATCGGCCAGGTAACGCAGTTTCTCCGGCAGACGGTCACGGAAGCGGTACAGCTCTTCTACCAGCGGCGCACGGGTTTCGCGCGATTTCGGGAAGGTGTTGGCCGCCAGGAATACCCCGGCAGCGCCGTCACGCAGCACGAAATACGCCTCTGACTTCTCGCACGGCAGCTCAGGAAGCGGAACCGGATCTTCCTTCGGCGGCGCAACTTCACCGTTACGCAGGATCTTACGCGTGTTTTTACAGTCGTCGTTGGTACATGCCATGTACTTACCGAAGCGTCCCATTTTCAGGTGCATTTCGGAACCACATTTCTCACACTCAACGATCGGACCGTCATAGCCCTTAATGCGGAACTCACCTTCTTCGATCTCATAACCGTCGCAGGTTGGGTTATTACCGCAAACGTGCAGTTTACGTTTTGGATCGATCAGGTAGCTGTCCATCGCCGTGCCGCATTTCTTACAGCGGCGCTTGGCGCGCAGTGCGTTGGTCTCCGCATCGTCACCTTCCAGCACGTTGAGAACTTCGTTCTCCGGCACGAGGTTGATAGTGGTTTTGCAACGCTCTTTCGGCGAAAGCGCATAACCAGAACAGCCGAGGAACACGCCCGTGGTTGCGGTACGGATCCCCATTTTACGGCCACAGGTTGGGCAGTCGATGCTGGTCAGTACCATCTGGTTAGGCAGCATGCCGCCTTCTTCAGGATCTTTCTCAGCTTTCTCAAGCTGGTTGGTAAAATCGCTGAAGAAGCTGTCGAGAACTTTCTTCCACTCGGCCTTATGGCTGGCAACCTCATCGAGACTGTCCTCCATCTGCGCGGTGAAGTCATAGTTCATCAACTCACGGAAGTTAGCTTCCAGACGGTCGGTAACAATCTCACCCATTTTTTCAGCATAGAAACGACGGTTCTCAACGCGAACGTATCCACGATCCTGAATGGTCGAAATGATTGACGCATAGGTAGACGGGCGACCGATGCCGCGTTTTTCCAGCTCTTTTACCAGCGACGCTTCGCTGAAACGCGCAGGCGGCTTGGTGAAGTGCTGGGCCGGTACCAGATCAACCAGCGACAGCTCGTCGCCTTTGTTGACGGAAGGCAGCGTTCTGTCTTCATCACCTTTACGCAGCGCAGGCATCACTTTTGTCCAGCCGTCGAAACGCAGAATGCGGCCGCGCGCTTTCAGGCGGAAATCACCCGCGCCAACGGTCAGCGTAGTGGAGTCGTATTTCGCTGGCGTCATCTGGCAGGCCACGAACTGGCGCCAGATCAGCTGATACAGCTTCTGGGCGTCCGCTTCCATATCTTTAAGAGATTCCGCCAGAACGGAAACGTCAGAAGGACGGATCGCTTCGTGCGCTTCCTGAGAATTCTCTTTGCTGGCGTACTGATTAGGGCTGTCCGGCAGGTATTTCTTACCGAAGTTGTCCTCGATATAGCCACGCACCATGCTGACAGCGTCCTGGCTCAGGTTGGTGGAGTCAGTACGCATGTAGGTGATGTAACCCGCTTCATACAAACGCTGGGCCATCATCATGGTTTTCTTCACGCCGTAACCCAGACGCGTACTTGCCGCCTGCTGAAGCGTTGACGTGATAAACGGTGCGCCAGGCTTGCTGCTGGTCGGTTTGTCTTCACGATCCAGCACCTGATAACGCGCTTTTTCCAGCAGCGCTACGGCGGCCATGGTCTGATCGCGATTTTCAGGACGGAACGGTTTGTCGTTGTGGTGGCTCACCTGCAACGGCAGCGCATCGCCGCCCGGCGTGGTGACATTCGCATCCACTTCCCAGAACTCTTCCGGAACAAACGCTTTGATCTCGCGTTCACGTTCGACAACAAGACGAACAGCCACAGACTGCACACGCCCCGCAGACAGGCCGCGAGCGACCTTTTTCCACAGCAACGGCGAAACCATGTAGCCTACAACGCGGTCCATAAAGCGACGCGCCTGCTGAGCGTTAACACGGTCGATATTCAGTTCACCCGGCTTTTCAAACGCCTGACGAATCGCATTCTTTGTAATTTCGTTAAACACTACACGGCTGTAGCGTTTGTCATCACCCCCAATCACTTCCCGCAGGTGCCATGCGATGGCCTCCCCTTCGCGGTCAAGGTCGGTTGCGAGATAAATGTGGTCTGCTTTTTCAGCAAGCTGCTTCAGCTCGTTAACGACTTTTTCTTTGCCTGGCAGCACTTCGTATTGTGCATCCCAGTTGTGCCATGGGTTAACACCCATGCGGTTGACAAGCGCGCTACGTTCATCCTTTTTAGGCTTTTTAGCCCCTTTGGTGGAGGTAGAGTCTGCGCTCTTTTTGCTGGCTGAGCCACTTGTCGGCAAATCGCGAATGTGACCAACGCTGGACTTAACCACATAGTCATTGCCCAGATATTTATTGATCGTTTTGGCTTTTGCCGGGGACTCAACGATGACGAGAGCTTTACCCATATTCACCTTTACCTAATTTAATTCTTCCAGGAATACGCCGCACGTTGATTTCCCTTCCGCTGACGACGAGCCATTGATATTGCGACGTCGTCAGGGGATATCAACCCCTTTGTCTTACCGAACGTCAGTATGGCGACATCCAGGTCATTGAGTTTTCGGGTATTTTTCTCACATCAAAGTTCATTCGTGACGAATTCCCGGTCGAATGTCAAGCAATTCTGTTGCCAGAATGACGAAAGCGCACACTGTACCTGATAAAATTCGTTACGCAACTTTATTAGCATGCAAAAGCAAATCCCGCCAGCCAGCCCCTGTTCCTTATACCCGCGAATAGCAGGGAAAATTTGCCCCCGAAGCGACCCAGGCGTAGACTATTGTCACTGTTTAAGGAGTGGAATATGCAGAATACGACCCAACCCATTGACCGAGCTTCACTGCTTATCGAAGCAAACAAACTCATTCGCGACCATGAAGACACCCTGGCGGGGATTGAAGCGACTGGCGTGGAACAACGTAATGGCGTGCTGGTGTTCAGCGGTGAATACTTCCTTGATGAACAAGGGTTACCAACCCCGAAAAGCACCGCCGTGTTTAACATGTTTAAATACCTGGCGCATACCCTCTCAGAGAAGTACCACCTGGTCGATTAAAACGAAAACGCGAGGCATCTGCCTCGCGTTTTTCTTTACAGCAGCGGCTTTTGTCCGCGCTGCAACCAGCGTATCAGCAGGCGATCCGCGCTTTCTGCCGCACTATTGGTTAAACGGTCGAGCAGGCGCTTACGTCGGGTGAAGCGCACCCCCACCAGCTCACGACCTTCCATCAGGTTGAGCAGGAGGTCGTCGCTGGTACCCACTTCATCCACCAGCCCTTTCTCCTGCGCCTGCGTGCCGTACCAGTGTTCGCCCGTAGCCACCTGCTCAATGTCCAGCGTTGGGCGCATGCGGTGCACGAAATCCTTGAACAGATGGTGGGTTTCGTTCAGATCTTCCCGGAACTTCTGCCGTCCCTCTTCGGTATTTTCGCCGAGCAGCGTCAGCGTACGTTTGTACTGACCCGCCGTATGCAATTCGATGTCGATCTCTTTATTTTTCAGGAAACGATTGAAGTTAGGGATCTGCGCAACCACCCCAATCGAGCCGATAATGGAGAACGGTGCTGCGACGATTTTATCCGCCACGCACGCCATCATATAGCCGCCACTCGCCGCGACCTTATCTACCGCCACGGTGAGCGGGATCTGTTTATCCCGCAGACGTTGTAACTGCGAAGCCGCCAGTCCATAACCATGCACTACGCCGCCCGGGCTTTCAAGGCGAACCACCACCTGATCCTGGGCTGTCGCCACGGCCAGCACCGCTGTCACTTCCTCACGCAGAGAGGAGACTTCATGCGCATCCATGCTACCTTTAAAATCGAGCACATAGACGCGCGGTTTTGCGACAGCCTGTGGCGTGGCGAGCTTAGCTTTCTCCTTCGCGGCTTTGGCGTCCTGCTTATGTTTTTTCTTCTGGGCTTTTAGCCACAGCTTCTGTTGATGATCGTCAAGCAGCGCCAGAGACATCTCTTCCCGCATCTCTTTATACTGCTCGCTCAGGCGGGTAATGCGTAACTCACCACGCTGACGCTTACGCTGCGTCAGGTTGACAATCAGGACGGCAATCACCGCGACAGCAATAACCACCGTCGCGATTTTGGCCAAAAACAACCCATACTGAGAAAGTAATTCCACGCGTTCCACCTTGATTTAACCACGAATCTTTCACGCCAGTGTACAACAGCCCTGCGCAGGCGTCTCGCTCTGGACATTAGCTCTGCGAGGCGGCTTCAGGAATCCCCCGTTTCTGGTTTAAATCTTTGCAAAATGTTAATTTCCCAGCGTTCTGTCCTGTAGACTGATTGAATTCTGACGCGGTTTCGGGCATAAAGCCGAAAAGTCATAAATAAAGGTGCAAGTCACGCCCAATGCGCCTGAGGAGCCACCGTGCATTATCAGCCACAAAAAAACCTTCTACAGAACCGCATCATTCTGGTTACCGGTGCCAGCGACGGGATTGGTCGCGAAGCGGCGCTGACTTATTCTGAATACGGTGCGAGCCTTATTCTGCTGGGACGTAATGAAGAAAAGCTCAAAGCCGTTGCCCGTGAAATCGAAAACGCCGGCGGTACCCCCACGCCCTGGTATACGCTCGATCTGCTGACCTGTACGCCAGCGTCATGTCAGGCCCTTGCCCAGCGCATTAGTACGCATTATTCGCGTCTGGACGGCGTACTGCACAACGCGGGGTTACTGGGCGAAGTGCGCCCGATGGATGAACAGGATCCGGAGATTTGGCAGCAGGTGATGCAGGTTAACGTCAATGGGACGTTTTTCCTGACCCAGGCCTTGCTTCCTTTATTACTTAACTCAGATTCCGGTTCGCTGGTGTTTACCTCCTCCAGCGTGGGGCGTCAGGGTCGTGCGAACTGGGGGGCTTACGCCGCCTCAAAATTTGCCACGGAAGGAATGATGCAGGTGCTGGCCGAAGAGTATCAAAACCGCCATCTGCGGGTTAACTGTATTAACCCTGGCGGTACGCGCACTAAAATGCGTGCCAGCGCGTTCCCGACAGAAGATCCGCAAAAGCTTAAAACCCCGGCCGATATTATGCCTCTTTACCTGTGGCTAATGGGTGACGACAGCCGTCGTAAAACCGGAATGACATTCGATGCTCAGCCAGGCCGCAAACCGGGGATATCGCAATGAGTGAAGACCGTCATCAGCAGCGCCAGCAGCGTCTCAAAGAACAGGTTGATGCACGCGTGGCGGCCGCTCAGGACGAGCGCGGGATCCTCATCGTGTTCACCGGCAACGGCAAAGGCAAAACCACCGCCGCATTTGGGACCGCCACCCGCGCAGTCGGGCACGGTCAGAAAGTGGGCGTGATCCAGTTTATCAAGGGTGAATGGCCCAACGGCGAGCGTAATCTGCTCGAACCGCATGGCGTTGAGTTTCAGGTGATGGCGACCGGTTTTACCTGGGATACCCAGAACCGGGAAACAGATACCGCAGCCTGCCTCGCCGTCTGGGAACATGCCAAAAGAATGCTCTCTGATCCGTCGCTGAACATGGTGTTGCTGGATGAGATCACGTATATGGTGGCCTATGACTACCTGCCGCTGGAAGCCGTGCTGGAGGCCCTCAGGAACCGCCCTGCACACCAGACGGCGATCGTCACGGGGCGCGGGTGTCATCGGGACATTCTGGAGCTGGCCGATACCATCAGCGAGCTGCGTCCGGTTAAGCATGCGTTCGATGCGGGTATCAAAGCGCAAATAGGGATTGATTACTGAAGAAAAAAGCCCGGTATTTTCACCGGGCTTTTAGATTAACCGTTGTTATTACGGCTGCCAGAGCGGCGATTGCTGCTAACCTGGCTGTGACGTTTAACCGCACGGCGGATCTGGTTCGCCTTCATACGACGACGATCTTTCTCTACCGCCACTTTCGATGTGGTTTCTGGCGTCAGGCCAACCAGATCGCGCAGGTAGTTGGTTTGCGTCAGATCCAGCTCGGTATAGCCGCCACGTGGCAGGCCTTTCGGCAGCAGGATGTCGCCATAGCGGACACGAATCAAACGGCTTACCTGGACACCGACCGCTTCCCACAGACGACGCACCTCGCGGTTACGTCCCTCTGTCAGGGTAACGTTGTACCACTGGTTAATGCCTTCACCACCGGTAAACTTGATGGTTTTGAACGCCGCTGGGCCGTCTTCCAGCTGAACGCCACGCGACAGATCGCGCAGTTTGTTCTCATCAACCTGGCCGAAAACACGAACGGCGTATTCACGCTCCACTTCACGACTCGGGTGCATCAGGCGGTTTGCCAGTTCACCATCGGTGGTGAACAGCAGCAGGCCACAGGTATTCACGTCAAGACGCCCTACGGCAATCCAGCGGGCGCCACGCAGTTTTGGCAGACGGTCGAACACCGTCGGGCGGCCTTCCGGATCGTTGCGGGTACACAGTTCGCCTTCCGGCTTGTAGTAAGCCAGCACGCGGCAGATCTGTTCAGCGGACTCTTTCACGGAGATAAGATGGCCGTCAATGCGGATCTTCAGCCCCGGTACGATTTCAACGCGGTCACCGAGTGTGGCGATTTTACCGTCCACACTCACGCGACCTGCTTCAATAATGGCTTCGATTTCACGGCGCGAACCGTGGCCGGCGCGCGCCAGCACTTTCTGTAACTTCTCGCTCATTGAGCTTCCTCAGGTGTCGCCTTCACAGGCGTCTGGTATACTTTCTAAAACAACGAGTTAGCTAATAAATCGACTTAACTCACTGATCTGTAACTCTTTCATGGTACACAGCATGGCAAACAACGTGTCACACAAGCTGTCACACACAATGATTCGTGGGCGCACATACTACACTAACTTTAGACTAAATGATTCAACAAGTTTTGTGCGTCTGAGTCTCGGTACTGATAGAGACACAGCTTCGCGGCGTGGATATGCGATCCTGGCGCTGGGATGAACTGGACATTGGTAGCAAGGTATTGCGTATCACCCACGACAAGACCAAAGAAGCGGTAGAAGTGGAGTTGACGGAGACAGCAAGGGAGGTGCTCAAGGCTCGTTATAACGAGCGCGGGGATAACGTGTATGTATTCCAGAATGACAACAACCGGACCAAGGGTAAGCCGATTAGCCGTTCCAAAATCCATGCTGAGATTGAGTATGCAGTGGACAAGCTCAAAATGCGGGGGCTTGCTTCCACAGGAAGCAGTGATCAGTATGCACTCGTCACGTAAGACCGTGGCTGCTATCGCTCACGCCCACGGCGAAGATCTTGAGGAGATTAGTAAGATGTTGGGGCATCGCTCCACCGAACATACCCGCGCCTACCTGGGGATTACTCAGGCCAAAGTAGACGCACTACGAACGAAGTATTCAACGGGCATTAAGAGAGGGACACGCACTTAGGGCATTTCATATTGATATCATGAGTGCCCAATGTTGGTAATTGAGATGGTATAATGCATACCAAATAGAATAAGACTTCGTGGAGTGTATTTATTTCACTGCAATACTCTGGATTAAAGACGTAAATTTTGAATCCAATCTTTTATTATTTGCTTTTAATCTCTCCAATTCAGAGTTAAAAACCTTATGATACTCCGCAATTTCATCTTCACTTAATGTATCAAAGTTATCAATTAATTTTAAACAAGTTGCTTTGGCGTCAAGCACGCACTGCTTATAGAAAGAGTCACGCTGTGAAATCAACTCATTCAAAATTACATTCTTTAGCTCTGCAAAGAGCGTGTTATTTCCTTGCAACTCTTTTATAAAGCCATTTATCTTATCATATGAATCTTGAAAAGCAATTTCAAATTCCCGCGCCTTGAGTAAGGTTTCCGTCTTAAATTTATAAAGAGCATCTTTGTCGCTCTTCTTTTTTACTAATTTACTGTTCCTATAGCTCAAGAAAGATAACACCAATGCAGCTAAGGAAAAAATCAATCCAATTTTATTTACAATGAAGTTAACAACCTCTGATGCCAACTCAATCATTTCTTAATCTCCTTTTAATCCATGTAAAAAATTCTTAATTTTATTACGGCTAAATAAGTCAGCATTTACTGGGGGCGGTGCGCCACTCATTCGTACAACCATCTTCCGGCTTTAGCTGATTCGATCAGCATACCAACATTGAAATCTGGTACAGGAGTAGGCTCTGTTTTTTTAAATGGATTCCATGAAACAGGCTGGTCAGGATAGTAAGTTTCTATTTTAAAGTGTCCCCGTTCAACCTTGAACGCATCGAAAAACTTATCCATTAACTCACCAGCTTCAAGCTCATCAAGACTCAAATCAGTATCAAGATCCGTTTCAGGTGTTAGCTCTACTTTCTTGAACTTGAATAGGTACGTGCCAGCGTAAGGCCGTACAAGCTCATAAACGCGCTGCTCAACATTGTTTACCATAACTTATCGTTACCCCGCGCTATAGCGTTGTAGTCTCGGATAGTGCGATAGGTGATTTGAGAGATATCAGAAGCTAAGATAACCCACCCCACGACAGGAATAGCCCTGCCCGTAAAGGTTCCAATGTTAGCTACCGCCCTGATTCTGATTGTAGAAGGTGGATAACCACCAATAACGGAAGGTAGTTTGATACCGAAAGGGAACTGCGCTTTTTTGAACACTTTTCGCGAGGCTTTAGACGCATAGGATGTTCCCTTTTCAGCGCCGTTTGGTTTCGCCCTTGTAGGGAGAGTATTACGCCCAGATACAATGGCAACTACAGCACCGAAATCAACAAGACCTAAACCAAGTTGATCAACAACATTTTCACAGAAGACCATGAAAAAAAGCTCGGAGGCGGTGAGGTTTGAACGCCCCGCATAGAAGTATGTTCCGTTGAGTTCCTCGACTGTATCCACGTCTCAATCCTTTTGACTCTGAATGTATTGCAATCATAACGGTTGATCTACAGACAGTCACCCCTAAAACATGGCGTTAGCAGTATGGGTTAAGAAGGCAATACGAGGGAGCGTAATGCCCCCTTTTCAATTATACATCCCACGGATTTGTTTTAATTTTTCTCATTTTGTATTCGATGCCACACACGGTGAAAGTGAGTTTCTCAGTGTCGATCACTCCCTCAACTTCTTTGTAGTCGAATGGGAATTTCACTTTATTGTCGTTGATTTTGTATAAACCGCCTAGAATGTTGGGACCATGGTTGACCTGCAAATAATCGCCCTTGACTGTCCAACGCCCTTCTACCTGGTATCCAATGGCACTACCATGTTCAGTGAAGTAAATGCTCATGATGATTCCTTATGGTCAGAGTTTACCTTTCAATGGATGTTCTCTCGTCCATCCCGCAACACTCCGTGATGTCACATAACAAATAAGTAGATCAGCGGAAGAGCGCGAAGTGACAAACTTCACTTTCGATGAAGCAACACTTCGAGACGTTACCTCACACCATAGCCCATCCATACCTTGAGACACACTGCGCGACTCAACTCTACAAACCAACAGATCGGCTACTGATCTTGAACCGACTACACAAACAGCAATATCGGCAGCACTACGGCTGCTAACTTCACAGATCCACGCCATAGACACTACTCCTCGTTGTTTTTATCCACGTTATCTTGCCGTATGGATTCTATAAAATCCCGTTGCTCCTTTGTGAATGCAAGCTCATCCAGCAAGCGATCTAACTCTTCTTTGGGTGATTCCTTTTTGAATCTGTCTGTTCCCGATAGCCAAGCTCACCCTTGATTCATTAGGATTAATCTTAGGTTAACCAGGGTGCAGAAAATGAGCAACTAACAGATTTTGGAAAAGAGAAGCCATAAAGCCCCTCGGTATTAATACCCATAACGGAGCTGTACCAATGAAGCCATTAACGGCAGGGAAAGGTGTACATACATGATGAGAGTCGCGATGTGGCTAATGGCTGCCACACAAGCTGGTAACAACCATTAATCGATTTACTTTAACTCACTGATTATAAAGCGTTTAATATTTATCTTGTGCGCCTTCACAGGCGTCGAATCAGGTCAAAAACAGGGCAACGCCCTGCTTTGATGGCCGCGTAGTAAATCTGCTTACACCCTTACAAGAAAGGCTTAACATCGCCCACGCCTTCACGAATCACTTCTGGCGCGTCTTCGGTGAGATCCACCACGGTGGTCGGTTGCTGGCCTAGATAGCCGCCATGAATAATCAGCTCCACCACTTTCTCCAGACGATCTTTGATCTCTTCCGGGTCGGACTCGGTAAACTCACTGCCCGGCAGCATCAGCGAGGTAGACAGCATCGGCTCGCCGAGGGTTTCCAGCAGCGCCTGGGCAATCGGGTTCGACGGCACGCGCATGCCGATGGTTTTACGTTTTTCCTGCAACAGACGACGCGGCACCTCTTTTGTCCCTTTCAGAATGAAGGTGTAGTTTCCCGGCGTGTTGTTTTTGATCAGGCGAAAGGCCACGTTGTCGACATACGCATAGGTCGACAGCTCAGAGAGATCGCGACACATTAGGGTGAAGTTGTGGCCGTCCGGCAGCTGGCGGATGCGACAGATGCGCTCCATTGCCCCTTTATCCTCGATTTTACAGCCCAGCGCGTAGCCAGAATCGGTTGGGTAGACAATAACGCCACCTTTACGGACGATTTCCACAGCCTGATTAATCAGACGTGGCTGTGGGTTATCCGGATGGATATAGAAAAACTGACTCATACTTCCCTCTCTTCAATTTGCTGTGGCTGTTCCCAGAGCTGCCAGACGGGCTCAACGCCAGCGGGTAACCAGAGCTTGCGCCCCAGTTCAATCCACGCGCAGGGCTGATGGAAATCTGAACCCTGTGACCCAAGCAGGCCAAACTGACGGGCGTAGGTCGCGAGCTGCGAACGCTCATTGGGTGCCTGCTGACACTGGGCAACTTCCATCGCCTCACCGCCGCATTCGGCAAAGTGGGCCAGCAGCCTTTTCAGCCATTTAGCAGAAAGATTATACCGCCCCGGATGGGCCAATACGGCCTTACCACCAGAATGATGAATCACATCAATAGCTTGTTTTATTGTACACCACTGGGGAGGAACGTATCCGGTTTTCCCGCGAGCCAGATACTTTTTAAACACATTCGCCATGGTCGTCGCTTTACCGGCGTCAACCAGAAAACGGGCGAAATGGCCGCGCGTGACCGCCCCACCGTTCGCCAGCTTGCGCGCACCTTCCAGCGCACCGGGGATATGCGCCTTCTCAAGACGTTCGCCTATCAACTCCGCGCGTTGATTGCGTCGTGCTTTTTGTTCTTGCAAAAATGCGCACATTGCCGGATGTTCTGTATCAATATTCAGGCCAACGATATGAATTTCGTGGTTTTCCCAGAGCGTGGAGATCTCGACCCCGGGCACCAGATTTAGCGCCAGCCCGCTTCGGGCAATCTCGGCGCGCGCGGCGGGGATGGCGTCTGTTGTGTCGTGATCGGTTATTGCCAGCGTGCCGACACGCATTTCAACGGCGCGATGGACCAGGGCTTCGGGCGTCAGCAGGCCATCTGAAGCCTGCGTATGGCTGTGTAAATCATAAATTACGGCGTAGGTGGTATCGCTCAAAGCACTTCCCATAACAGTCTGGAGACATCCGAAGCACCTATGATACCGACTTACCGCGAAATACTGAAATCAGGGGTTGACAACACGCCATCGAACTAGTTAACTAGTACGCAAGTTCACACGAGAAAGGTATCTGAAAATGACAGCACATTTCGCTCTGCACGGTTGGTGGCGTACTTCCTGATCTTCGGGCAGTGTCACGCGTCTGCGAAAAGCAAACAGATACCCGGCCCGCTCCCAAGCGGGCTTTTTTTTGAACAGAATATGAGAATAACAACATGCAAACAGCCAAACCCCACCTCGAACTGCTGACCTGCGAGGCGGCCTATCGCCATAACCCTACCGCGCTCTTTCATCAGGTGTGCGGTGCACGTCCTGCGACGCTGCTGCTGGAATCTGCTGATATCGACAGCAAGGACGATCTCAAAAGCCTGCTGCTGGTTGACAGCGCGCTGCGCATTACCGCATCGGGTGACACTGTCACTATTAAGGCGTTATCCGAGAATGGCGCGTCGCTGCTGCCGCTGCTGGATGCGGCTCTGCCTTCAGGCATTGAAAATGAGCGTCATCCGGACCTGCGAATTCTGCATTTCCCGCCGGTAAGCCAGTTGCTGGATGAAGATGCCCGCCTCTGCTCACTCTCCGTTTTCGACGCCTTCCGCCTGCTGCAAAATCTGGTCAATGTGCCGGAAGATGAGCGCGAAGCAATGTTCTTTGGCGGGCTGTTTGCTTACGACCTGGTTGCTGGCTTTGAAGATTTACCGGAAACCGAGCAGGGTAACCGCTGCCCGGACTACTGCTTCTACCTGGCCGAAACCCTGATGGTGATCGACCATCAGAAAAAATACACCCGCATTCAGGCCAGCCTGTTCACGCCATCTGTGTCTGAGAAAAATCGCCTCGCGCAGCGCATCGGCCAACTGCAACAGCAGATGTCAGAAGCACCGCCCGCGCTCCCGGTGCAGCGTGTTGAAAAGATGACCTGCGAGGTGAGTCAGACCGACGATCAGTACGGCGCGGTGGTGCGTCAGATGCAAAAAGCGATTCGTGCCGGGGAGATTTTCCAGGTGGTGCCGTCCCGTCGCTTTTCACTGCCCTGCCCGTCGCCGCTGGCGGCTTACGATGTGCTGAAAAAGAGCAACCCAAGCCCGTACATGTTCTTTATGCAGGACAATGATTTCACTCTGTTCGGCGCGTCACCGGAAAGCTCCCTAAAGTACGACGCCACCAGCCGCCAGATTGAGATCTACCCGATAGCGGGAACCCGTCCACGCGGCCGTCGTGCCGATGGCTCCCTGGACCGCGATCTCGACAGCCGCATCGAACTGGAAATGCGTACCGACCACAAAGAGCTCTCCGAACACCTGATGCTGGTTGACCTGGCACGTAACGACCTGGCGCGTATTTGTACGCCGGGCAGCCGCTATGTGGCAGACCTGACCAAAGTCGACCGCTACTCCTTCGTCATGCATCTGGTATCCCGCGTGGTGGGTGAGCTGCGCCACGACCTCGACGTCCTGCACGCCTACCGCGCCTGCATGAACATGGGCACGTTGAGCGGCGCGCCGAAAGTCCGCGCCATGCAGCTGATTGCCGAAGCTGAAGGCCGCCGTCGCGGCAGCTACGGTGGCGCGGTGGGCTATTTCACCGCTCACGGTGACCTCGATACCTGCATCGTGATTCGCTCCGCCTACGTTGAGGACGGCATTGCTACCGTCCAGGCCGGGGCCGGGATTGTGCTGGATTCTGTTCCGCAGTCGGAAGCCGACGAAACCCGCAGTAAAGCGCGCGCGGTAGTGCGCGCCATTGCTACCGCACACCATGCACAGGAGATTTTCTGATGGCTGACATTCTGCTGCTCGATAATATCGACTCCTTTACCTACAACCTGGCAGATCAGCTGCGTGCGAATGGGCACAACGTCGTTATCTATCGCAACCACGTTCCGGCCCAGACGCTGATTGACCGTCTGGCGACCATGCAAAACCCGGTGCTGATGCTCTCCCCGGGGCCAGGCGCACCGAGCGAAGCGGGCTGTATGCCTGAGCTGTTGACCCGTATGCGCGGCAAGCTGCCGATTATCGGCATCTGCCTCGGCCACCAGGCGATTGTCGAAGCCTACGGTGGTTACGTGGGTCAGGCGGGGGAGATCCTGCATGGTAAAGCGTCAAGCATTGAACATGACGGTCAGGCGATGTTTGCCGGTCTGCCGAACCCGCTTCCGGTGGCGCGTTACCACTCACTGGTCGGCAGCAATATTCCGGCCGGGCTGACGATTAACGCCTCGTTTGAAGGGATGGTGATGGCGGTACGTCACGATGCGGATCGCGTCTGCGGGATGCAGTTCCACCCGGAATCTATCCTGACGTCTAACGGCGCGCGCCTGCTGGAGCAAACGCTCAACTGGGCGCTGCAAAAGCTGGAGCAGACCAACACCCTGCAACCGATTCTGGAAAAACTGTATCAGGCCCAGACCCTGAGCCAGCAGGAGAGCCACCAGCTTTTCTCCGCCGTCGTGCGCGGCGAGCTGAAGCCTGAGCAGCTGGCCGCTGCGCTGGTGAGCATGAAAGTGCGCGGCGAAAGCCCGCAGGAGATCGCCGGTGCGGCAACCGCGCTGCTGGAAAATGCCGCCCCGTTCCCGCGCCCGGACTATCCGTTTGCCGATATCGTTGGGACCGGTGGCGACGGCAGCAACAGCATCAATATTTCGACCGCCAGCGCCTTTGTGGCGGCGGCATGCGGACTGAAAGTGGCGAAGCACGGCAACCGCAGCGTGTCCAGCCGTTCCGGATCGTCCGACCTGCTGGCGGCTTTCGGTATCAACCTGGACATGAACGCCGAGCGTTCCCGTGAAGCGCTGGATGACCTGGGCGTCTGTTTCCTGTTTGCGCCGAAGTATCACACCGGTTTCCGCCACGCGATGCCCGTTCGCCAGCAGCTTAAAACCCGGACGCTGTTTAATGTGCTCGGTCCACTCATTAACCCGGCGCACCCGCCGCTGGCGCTGATTGGCGTTTACAGTCCGGAGCTGGTCCTGCCGATTGCGGAGACGCTGCGCGTCCTCGGTTACCAACGCGCCGCCGTGGTACACAGCGGCGGGATGGATGAAGTTTCCCTGCATGCGCCCACGCTGGTGGCCGAACTGAATAACGGCGAAGTGCTGAACTATCAGCTTGAGGCCGCTGATTTCGGGTTGACCCCGTACCATCAGGACGCCCTGGCGGGCGGCACGCCGGAAGAAAACCGTGACATTCTCACGCGCTTATTACAAGGTAAAGGTGAGGCCGCCCATGAGGCCGCCGTGGCGGCCAACGTAGCCATGCTGATGCGTTTACATGGCGAGGAAGATCTGAAAGCCAACGCCCAAAAAGTTCTGGACGTACTGCGCTCCGGTGCAGCTTACGATCGCGTTACCGCACTTGCGGCAAGAGGGTAAATAATGCAGACCGTTTTAGCGAAAATCGTCGCCGATAAGGCCATCTGGGTGGAAGCCCGTAAGCAACAGCAGCCGCTCGCCAGTTTTCAGAATGACGTCGTTCCGAGCAGCCGTCGTTTCTATGATGCCCTCCAGGGCGCGCGTACCGCGTTTATTCTGGAGTGTAAAAAAGCGTCTCCGTCCAAAGGCGTGATCCGTGACGATTTCGACCCGGCGCGTATTGCCGGTATCTACAAGCATCATGCGTCTGCCATTTCTGTGCTGACGGATGAGAAATATTTCCAGGGCAGCTTCGATTTTCTGCCCGTAGTCAGCGGCATCGCGCCGCAGCCGATTCTGTGCAAAGACTTTATTATCGACCCGTATCAGATCTGGCTGGCGCGCTTTTACCAGGCCGATGCCTGCCTGCTGATGCTCTCCGTGCTGGATGACGAACAGTATCGCCAGCTCTCCGCCGTCGCGCACAGCCTGAATATGGGCGTGCTTACCGAAGTGAGCAACGAAGAGGAGCTGGAGCGCGCCATCGCGCTGGAAGCCAAAGTGGTCGGCATTAACAACCGCGACCTGCGCGACCTGTCGATTGACCTCAACCGTACGCGCCAGCTTGCGCCGCGTCTGGGTGCGGGCGTCACGGTGATCAGCGAATCCGGAATCAACAGCTACGCTCAGGTGCGCGAACTCAGCCACTTTGCCAACGGTTTCCTGATCGGTTCCGCGATGATGGAACACGACGATCTTAATGCGGCCGTGCGCCGCGTGCTGCTGGGTGAGAACAAAGTTTGCGGCCTGACCCGTGAGCAGGATGCGCAGGCCGCGTATGAGGCGGGCGCGATCTATGGTGGTCTGATCTTTGTTGAGTCCTCTCCTCGCGCCGTTAATGAGGAACAGGCGCGCAAGGTGATTGCGGCTGTGCCACTGAGCTACGTGGGCGTGTTCCGCAATGCGGATATTAACGACGTTGCGGCGAAAGCGGACGCGTTATCCCTGAGCGCGGTTCAGCTACATGGCGATGAAGATCAGACATACATCGATGCTCTGCGACATGTTCTGGCACCTCAGGTTCAGATCTGGAAAGCGCAAAGCGTTGGCGCCATCCTGCCCGCGCGTAACCTTACGCATGTTGATAAATACGTGCTCGACAACGGCCAGGGCGGCACGGGGCAGCGTTTCGACTGGTCACTGCTGCGTGGCGAAGTGCTGGACAATGTCCTGCTGGCGGGGGGATTAAGCCCCGATAACTGTGTGGAAGCAGCCAAAACCGGCTGCGCCGGCCTCGATTTCAATTCAGGCGTAGAGTCCCAACCGGGCATAAAAGACGCCAGCAAGCTGGCATCGGTATTTAAAACTCTGCGTGCATATTAAGGAAGAGAAGATGACGACATTACTTAACCCGTATTTTGGTGAGTTTGGTGGGATGTACGTCCCACAAATCCTGATGCCCGCGCTGCGCCAGCTGGAAGAAGCGTTCGTGAGCGCGCAGAAAGATCCGGCGTTTCAGGCGGAGTTTACTGACCTGCTGAAAAACTACGCCGGTCGTCCGACGGCACTGACCAAATGCCGCAACCTGACCGAAGGCACCAGAACCACGCTCTACCTTAAACGTGAAGATCTGCTGCACGGCGGCGCGCATAAAACTAATCAGGTGCTTGGCCAGGCTCTGCTCGCCAAACGTATGGGTAAAACCGAAATTATCGCCGAAACCGGCGCGGGCCAGCACGGCGTGGCCTCTGCCCTCGCCAGCGCCCTGCTCGGCCTGAAGTGCCGCATCTATATGGGGGCGAAAGACGTTGAACGCCAGTCGCCTAACGTGTTCCGTATGCGTCTGATGGGGGCGGAAGTGATCCCTGTGCACAGCGGTTCTGCGACGCTGAAAGATGCCTGTAATGAAGCGCTGCGCGACTGGTCTGGCAGCTACGAAACCGCCCACTACATGCTCGGTACCGCGGCAGGCCCACACCCGTTCCCGACCATCGTGCGTGAATTCCAGCGCATGATCGGAGAAGAGACTAAAGCGCAGATCCTCGAAAAAGAGGGTCGCCTGCCGGATGCGGTGATCGCCTGCGTTGGCGGCGGATCTAACGCCATCGGCATGTTTGCCGATTTTATCGACGAAACCAGCGTTGGGCTGATTGGCGTTGAGCCTGCCGGCCACGGCATTGAAACGGGCGAGCACGGTGCGCCGCTGAAGCATGGTCGCGTGGGGATCTATTTCGGCATGAAGGCCCCGATGATGCAGACCGATGAAGGGCAGATTGAGGAGTCTTACTCAATTTCAGCCGGGCTGGATTTCCCGTCCGTAGGGCCGCAGCACGCGTTCCTCAACAGCACCGGGCGCGCGGATTATGTCTCCATCACTGATGACGAAGCGCTGGAGGCCTTCAAAACGCTGTGCCGCAATGAAGGGATCATCCCGGCGCTGGAGTCTTCCCACGCGCTGGCACACGCGCTGAAAATGATGAAGGAAAACCCGGAAAAAGAGCAACTGCTGGTGGTAAACCTTTCCGGTCGCGGTGACAAAGATATTTTCACCGTTCACGATATTCTGAAAGCACGAGGGGAAATCTGATGGAACGCTACGATAACGCATTTTCACAACTGAAAGCCCGCCAGGAAGGCGCTTTCGTTCCCTTCGTGACGCTGGGCGACCCCGGTCCGGAGCTGTCGCTGAAGATTATCGATACCCTGATTGACGCCGGTGCCGACGCGCTGGAGTTGGGGATTCCGTTCTCCGATCCGCTGGCGGATGGCCCGACCATCCAGAACGCGACGCTTCGCGCGTTTGCTGCGGGCGTGACGCCGGGCCAGTGCTTCGAAATGCTGGCGGCGATTCGCCAGAAGCACCCGACCATTCCGATCGGCCTGCTGATGTACGCCAACCTGGTGTTCAGCCGCGGTATTGATGCGTTTTACGCAGAGTGCGCCCGCGTGGGCGTTGACTCCGTGCTGGTGGCTGACGTGCCCGTTGAAGAGTCTGCGCCGTTCCGTCAGGCGGCGATGCGCCACAACGTCGCGCCGATTTTCATCTGTCCACCGAATGCCGATGACGATCTGTTGCGCCAGATTGCCTCTTACGGACGGGGTTACACCTACCTGCTCTCCCGTGCGGGCGTCACCGGTGCGGAAAACAAAGCCGCGCTTCCGCTGCATCATCTGGTGGAGAAGCTGGCAGAATACCATGCTGCACCGCCGCTTCAGGGCTTTGGGATTTCCTCTCCGGATCAGGTTACTGCGGCGATTGACGCCAAAGCCGCCGGGGCCATTTCCGGTTCGGCTATCGTGAAAATCATCGAGAAGAATGTGGATAAGCCAGAGCAGATGCTGGCTGAGTTACACGCATTCGTCACATCCATGAAAGCGGCCACACACAAGGCGTAACCGTTAACACCGTCTGGCCCCGGCGTCAGGCGGTTTTCCCTTCTCTCTTCCTGAAAGAAGCAGGTCAAAATTGATCCTGTCGATATTTTCGGTGTGAATGACTTTTCAAACGTTCGCGTAAGCGTATGATCTGGGCTCTTTTTAGCGTTACCCTTCTGAGTTCAGAGGTTATTCATGTCCTGGCATTCCTTCAAACAGACTTACCTGGTTAAGTTCTGGTCACCTGTTCCGGCCGTTATCGCGGCAGGCATTCTCTCTACCTATTATTTCGGTATTACCGGCACCTTCTGGGCTGTTACGGGCGAGTTTACCCGCTGGGGTGGGCAGCTATTACAGCTGGCAGGCGTTCATGCCGAAGAGTGGGGTTACTTCAAACTGATCCATCTTGAGGGCACACCGCTGACCCGCATCGACGGGATGATGATCATTGGCATGTTTGGCGGATGTTTTGCGGCCGCGCTGTGGGCCAACAACGTTAAGTTGCGCATGCCGAAAAGCCGCATCCGCATTATGCAGGCCGTGGTCGGCGGTATCATTGCCGGGTTTGGCGCCCGCCTGGCGATGGGCTGTAATCTGGCCGCGTTCTTTACCGGTATTCCGCAGTTCTCGCTGCATGCCTGGTTCTTTGCCGTCGCCACCGCCATAGGCTCATATTTCGGTGCAAAGTTCACCCTGCTGCCACTGTTCCGCATTCCGGTGAAAATGACGAAAGTTAGCGCTGCATCTCCGTTAACGCAAAAACCCGATCAGGCGCGTCGTCGCTTCCGCCTCGGTATGCTGGTCTTTTTTGCTATGGTTGCCTGGGCGATTTGCACGGCGATGAATCAGCCCAAACTCGGTCTGGCCATGCTGTTCGGCGTCGGCTTTGGTCTGCTGATTGAACGCGCGCAGATCTGCTTTACCTCCGCGTTTCGCGATATGTGGATCACCGGACGTACCATGATGGCGAAAGCCATTATTGCCGGGATGGCCGTGAGCGCGATCGGGATCTTTAGCTATGTTCAGCTCGGCGTTGAGCCGAAAATCATGTGGGCCGGTCCTAATGCGGTCATTGGCGGGCTGCTGTTTGGTTTTGGCATCGTGCTGGCGGGCGGGTGTGAAACTGGCTGGATGTATCGCGCCGTGGAAGGCCAGGTGCATTACTGGTGGGTTGGTCTGGGTAACGTGATTGGCTCAACCCTCCTGGCGTACTACTGGGATGACGTCTCTCCAGTACTGGCAACCACCTGGGACAAGGTCAATTTGCTGAATACCTTTGGTCCACCCGGGGGGCTCATGGTGACCTACGCCCTGCTGCTTATTGCCTTCTTACTGGTTATTGCGCAAGAAAAGCGCTTCTTCCGGCGTGCCACCGTCAAAACTGAAACTCAGGAGAATGCCGCATGAAAGAGATCGTGCCTGATTATCGTCTCGATATGGTGGGTGAACCCTGCCCTTACCCGGCCGTTGCCACGCTTGAGGCGTTACCGCAGCTTAAGAAAGGTGAAATTCTGGAAGTGGTGAGCGATTGCCCCCAGTCGATCAATAACATTCCGCTTGATGCCAAAAATCACGGCTATACCGTGCTGGATATCCAGCAGGACGGACCAACGATTCGTTATTTAATTCAGAAGTGATTTCATGATCGAAAAAGGCCTCTCAGAGGCCTTATCTAGTTTACTGGCTTTGGCCACCGTCGTCGTCTGAGTTTCGGCAGGCATGAATGAGTGGTGAGACGTGTTCCGCAAACGGAACAGATAGCACCGTGAGGTAGGCTATGTGCTGGGCTGAACGTCGTGAACTGAAACTGTTTACCTGCACAAACCGGACACTCAAATTTGATGTTGGGGATATCCCCTCCAGCCAGGTATGTGGAACAACCACCATACAGCAATCCCCGGCTGACCGGGGATATATCTTCTGTCAGAAACGGTAACCCGCTGAGAACATAAATACCCACGGATCCAGACGGGTACTGATACTCTGCTGCTCACCGCTAGCTTTAAAGCGCACGTCTGTATCAATGTCCATATACCAGACCGAGGCGTTGATCAGCCAGTCACGGTTAATCAGATAATCCAGACCAACCTGCCCCGCCATGCCCCATGAGTCTTTCAGGCTGAGATCGGATAGCCCAGCCTCTTTACCGGTATCGTTAAATTTCTCATCAAAGAAGGTGGTGTAGTTAACGCCTGCACCAATATAAGGGCGTAACTTGCTGCTGGAATCGCCGAAGTACCACTGCGCCATCAGGGTTGGTGGTAAATGGTGCACCGTAGCAATGTCCCCGGTCGGCCCTAAACCGACGCGGTGACGGAATGGCGTGGCGGCCAGAAGCTCAACGCCAATGTTATCCGTAGCCATATACGTGAATGTCAGGCCTAACTGGGTGTTATTGCTAACGTTAAACCCGCCCATACCCAGTACATTGTCGGAACCTTCCGTTGGACGCACCGTTGCCGAACCGGCACGAATAAAGAATTCACCTGCTTCATGCGCGTACGCGCCGCCAGAGAGACTGCTTAAGATAAGGGCTGCCACCGCTAATTTTTTCATATCCGCTCCATCGTTGTGGTTTTAATTGCGGAGGAGAATATACTCACAAATGAGTAATAAGTGATCTAACACAGATCACATTAAAACCAGTAAGTTAACATTCATTGATCTAGGTTAATTTTTGGTGACGCCTCATAAAGCAATAAGTTGTTGCCGCGTCAATTTTTGGCATTTCATAGTTACAAAATTTTCTGTTTTTCCTCTCTTGCGCTTCCTGTAGCGGCTGGATAATTTATCGCTCTCACAATCTGATTTGATGCGTTCTACTTTTGCAGGTGTGCCATGAGTGATCATAACCCGTGCATGACGTGCGGAGCCTGTTGTGCGTATTTTCGAGTCTCTTTCTACTGGGCTGAAGCCAGCGATGGCGGCGGCACCGTTCCGGTTGATCTCACTGAACCCTTGACCCCTTTCCTGCGTTGCATGCGCGGCACCAACCAAAAACAGAGCCGCTGTGTGGCACTGCAAGGTGAACCTGGGGTATCCACCCGCTGTTCCATTTACGCGGATCGCCCCAGCCCGTGCCGCACTTTCGCGATGTCGGGAGAGGATGGGCAGGTCAATGAGGCATGCAATCGCGCCCGCGCCCGCTATGGATTACCGCCGCTTTACAAAGATATGCTTTTCCATACAAGCCTTGATGCTGCCACCAGCGTGTTATCCGGTGTACAATTGCCGGCTAATTAACACCTGCAATACTCAAGGAGAGTGCATGTCTATCACGGCGAAGTCTGTCTACCGTGACACGGGAAATTTTTTCCGCAATCAGTTCGTTACTTTTTTACTGATCGCGTTGTTGTGCGCCTTCATTACGGTGGTGCTGGGTCATGCGTTCTCACCCAGTGATGAACAGATTGCCTCGCTGAGCCAGGGGGATCATCTTGCAGGCAGCGCAGGGTTATTTGACCTTGTGCAGAATATGACGCCAGAGCAACAGCAAATCTTGCTGCGTGCATCTGCGGCATCTACCTTCTCGGGGCTAATCGGCAACGCCATTCTGGCAGGTGGCGTGTTGCTGATGATCCAGCTGGTGTCTGCCGGCCAACGCGTCAGCGCGTTACGTGCCATCGGGGCCAGTGCTCCGGTGCTGCCGAAACTGTTTATCCTCATCTTCCTGACTACGCTGCTGGTCCAGATGGGGATAATGTTGGTTGTCGTTCCGGGCGTGCTGCTGGCTATCGTGCTTTCATTTGCGCCAGTAATGGTTGTGCAGGACAAAATGGGTATTTTCACCGCCATGCGCAGCAGTATAAGGCTCGCGTGGGCGAATATGCGTCTGGTCGCCCCGGCCGTTATCAGCTGGTTGCTGGCCAAGACTCTACTGTTGCTGTTTGCGCCGAATTTTGCGGTATTAACGCCAAACGTCGGCGCGGTTGTCGCCAATACGCTGAGCAATCTGATTTCAGCTGTACTGCTGGTCTATTTGTTCCGCCTGTACATGTTAATTCGTCAGTAACCGGGATCGCAGAATGAAGCAGTTTCTTGATTTTTTACCGCTGATCGTATTTTTCGCTTTTTATAAGTTGTACGACATCTATGCCGGCACGCTGGCGTTGATTGTGGCAACGGCTGTGGTGCTGATTTACAGCTGGGTTCGCTATCGCAAAGTTGAAAAGATGGCGCTCATCACTTTCCTGATGGTGGCGGTGTTTGGTGGTCTGACGTTGTTCTTCCACAATGATGAATTTATCAAATGGAAGGTCACAGTGATTTACGGCCTGTTTGCGAGCGCGCTGCTCATCAGCCAGTGGGTGATGAAGAAGCCGCTGATCCAGCGCATGCTGGGGAAAGAACTGACGCTGCCGCTGGCTGTGTGGGGGCGTCTGAATATCGCCTGGGCGCTATTTTTTATTCTGTGTGGTCTGGCGAATATCTATATCGCATTCTGGCTGCCGCAGAATATCTGGGTCAACTTCAAGGTGTTTGGCCTGACGGCGCTGACCCTTATCTTCACCCTGCTCAGCGGCGTTTATATTTATCGCCACATGCCGCAGGATGACAAGCACTGATCCTTCTGGCCAGATCGTCACGCGGTCTGGCCTCTTTTCCCGCCTTCCCTTTTCTCCACAACCTTCCTGCGAAAATGTCTGAATCATGAAGATTTTATGGAGATTGCTGTCGCTTTATTGTAATGAGAATCACTATCATTAATATTCTTCATCGCATTTTTAACAAATGGAAATGAGTTGATGAATAACATAATAAGATTTGCCCCGGCTACACTTACGCTCGCCATTCTTTCAACGCTATACCAGAGCGCGCACGCAGCGGAAGATCCTCTCGCCGATGGTGAAACAATGGTCGTTCAGGCAACCGCTGAAGAGGCCCTAAAGCAACAGCCGGGGGTTTCCATCATCACGGCAAAGGACATAGAAAAGGATCCACCGGTTAACGATCTTTCGGAAATTATTCGCAAAATGCCCGGGGTTAACCTCACCGGAAACAGCGCGACAGGCAGTCGTGGTAACAACCGTCAGATCGACATCCGCGGTATGGGGCCAGAGAACACGCTGATTCTGATTGACGGTGTGCCGGTGACGTCACGTAACTCGGTGCGCTACAGCTGGCGCGGGGAGCGCGACACCCGCGGGGACACCAACTGGGTTCCGCCAGAGATGGTTGAGCGTATTGAAGTGCTCCGGGGACCAGCTGCCGCCCGCTATGGTTCGGGGGCTGCCGGCGGCGTCGTCAACATCATTACCAAACGCCCGTCCAACGACTGGCACGGCTCCCTCTCCCTGTACACTAACCAGCCTGAAAATGATAAAGAGGGGGCGACGAAACGCGCTAATTTTGATCTGAGCGGCCCCCTCGCGGGCGATGCGTTAACGATGCGCCTGTACGGGAACATCAACAAAACCGACGCAGATGCTCAGGACATCAACACCGCGCAAAACGGCTCTTACGCCGCCGGGCGAGAGGGCGTACGTAACAAGGACATTAATGCCCTGCTCTCCTGGAAACTCACGCCACAGCAGATTATCGATTTCGACTACAGCTACAGCCGCCAGGGCAATATCTACGCGGGTGATACTCAATACAGCAACAGCAACGTCAGCCCTGACGGTCTGGTGTCGTCCCTGTATGGACACGAAACCAACCGAATGTACCGCCAGTCTTATGGCATTACGCACAACGGCATCTGGGACTGGGGTCAGTCAAAGTTCGGGGTTTATTATGAAAAGACCAACAACACCCGACTGGAAGAAGGCTCTACGGGCAAAGTTGAAGGGATGATCAATAGCGATAAATACGATACCAGCCGGCTGGAATCATACCGTTCAACGGGTGAACTGAACATTCCTTTCTTCTGGCTGGTCGAACAGACGCTAACCGTGGGTGCAGAATGGAACCGTGATGAACTGAACGATCCGGCCTCAATGCAGTCGACAAATGTGTCGGGAGAAGTGATTAACGGCGTTCCCGGCACGGCTTCTGAGCGCAACAGCAAAAACAGCGCTGACCTCACCGGCATCTATCTTGAGGACAATATTGAAGCGCGTCAGGGCACCAACCTGATCCCAGGGCTCCGCTTTGATTATCACAATCAATTTGGCAGCAACTGGAGTCCGAGCCTGAACCTCTCTCAGGATTTGGGTGACATGTTCAAGGTTAAAGCGGGTATCGCTCGGGTATTTAAAGCGCCAAACTTGTATCAATCCAGCGAAGGCTATCTGCTTTCCACCCGCGGCAATGGCTGCCCGAATAACGTTTCCGAAGGAAGCTGTTATCTGTTAGGTAACCCGGATCTGGATCCGGAAATCAGCGTGAACAAAGAGATCGGCCTGGCCTTTGCCCTGGAAGGCTACGAGGCTGGAATTACCTGGTTCCGCAATGATTACAAAAACAAGATCGTTTCAGGAACGGATGTGCTGGGGCAGACAAGCAGCGGCGCAAATATCCTGCAATGGGAGAACGGCGGTAAGGCCGTTGTTGAAGGTCTGGAAGGCAACCTAACCGTCCCTGTTATTCGCGACACGCTAACCTGGCGTACTAATGCGACGTATATGATTCAGTCTGAAAGTAAAGACACCGGTAATCCGTTGTCGATTATCCCCAAATATACCGTCAACACCATGCTGGACTGGGAGGTTAACAGCAAGCTTTCAGCCAACGTAAGCTGGACGATGTACGGCCACCAGAAGCCCAGAGAAAACGCTGAAATCCGCAAAGAGGAAAATGCGATGTCCAACAGAGAGATCGGCGCGTATTCCATCGTGGGTATCGGCAGTAACTATCAGCTGACCAAAAACCTGCGCCTGAACGCCGGCATCAGCAACCTCTTTGACAAGCAGATTTACCGTGAAAATGACGGTGCATCTACCTATAACGAACCGGGCCGCGCCTATTACGCTGGCGTAACCATGTCCTTCTGACCTTCAGGCGCCCGCGCTGCGGGCGCTAACCCTATTCTCTCCAGCCAGAAATCATAGTAGCATCCCGCCTGAAGTCTTCAGTTACGAGTTTAAAAACAATGACAACAAATGACGCCCCACAGGGCGAACTGGTTTTACGCACACTGGCAATGCCTGCGGATACGAATGCCAATGGCGATATTTTTGGTGGCTGGTTAATGTCGCAGATGGATATGGGCGGTGCAATCCTGGCAAAAGAGATTGCACACGGGCGCGTGGTAACCGTCCGGGTCGATGGCATGACCTTTCTGCGCCCCGTCGCGGTGGGGGACGTGGTGTGCTGTTACGCACGCTGCGTAAAACGCGGCAATACGTCTATCTCCATTAACATTGAAGTATGGGTGAAAAAAGTCTCTTCTGAACCGATTGGTCAGCGCTATAAGGCGACGGAGGCCCTGTTCATCTACGTGGCAGTGGATAGCGACGGTAAGCCCCGCCAGCTCCCACGGAGCTGATCCTCAGGTAAAAAAAAGCCTCCTTGCGGAGGCTTCTTTTATTCCATCTGTGCCCCGCCGTTCAGGCGGAAGACAATATTTACAATCAACCCATTGCCGGGTTTACCGGCTTCATAACGCCACCTGCGCATGGCCGATTTAACTTCGCGTTCAAACATATTCGCCGGCTGTGCGGACAGGATTTCCACGTTATCCACACGTCCATCAGCCGTAACGTCGAATTTCACCCGTACACGCCCTTCAATACGTAACGCCTGAGCACGTGCCGGATACTGCGGCTGGTTACGGCTCAGCGCGCGCGGGCCCGCTGGCGCCGTTACCGTCGGTTTTGTCGCGGTCGTGGTGTTACTCATCAGCGGACGTGACGGGGCGGCATTTTCAACCGGCTGCGTGGTGCGTGGCTCAACCGGACGCACTTCGCGTTTCGGACGCTCTTCCACCTTTTTGACCGGCTTGGGTTTTGGCTTCGGCTTAGGTTTCGGCTCTGGCTTATGGATCACCACCGGCGCTTCTTTTGGCGGTTCAGGAATCGGCTCGGGTTCCGGCTCGGGTTCAACAACGGGCTGTGGCGGCGGCGGCGCAACCTGCGGCGGTTCAAGATCCGCGGGCGATACCATGGTCACAGAAATTGGCTGCGCTGGCGCTGGCATTTCAATAACCTGATGAACCGAGGTATAGAGCAGACCCGCCACGACAGCACCGTGAATAACGACGGAAAGCAGCGTCGGCCATGGAAAGCGGCGAGGTAAATCAAGGGTCATCGAAGTCATAATCATCAACGTTAAAAAACCGAACCTCGATTTTAAATGCAAATAGCAATCATATTCAATAAGACACTTTGTCCTGGCGCAATTTAAGCGTATAAGAGGGCAAAAAAGGGGCATCCAGATCAGGGTTTTAACATTGTTATTATCTTTACATTGCAGTCATTTGTGCTTTCACATAACGTAAATGTCACTTTTACCGGTTAAGGAGCTCTGCCGTGCTTTATGTGATTTACGCTGAAGATGTACCTGATTCTCTGGAAAAACGTCTTTCCGTTCGCCCTGCCCATCTGGCGCGTTTACAGCTGCTACAGGATGAAGGTCGGTTGCTGACCGCAGGCCCGATGCCTGCCGTTGACAGCAACGATCCGGGAGCAGCGGGTTTTACCGGCTCCACGGTGATTGCCGAGTTTGAATCTCTGGAAGCCGCGCAGGCCTGGGCAGAAGCAGACCCGTACGTCGCAGCCGGCGTGTACGAGAAAGTCGCGGTTCGCCCGTATAAAAAAGTGTTCTGAAATGAAAGGCTCCCTCGGGAGCCTTTTCTTCATTCAGTGCAGCGACGCCAGCCTAGCCGCAAATCCAACAAACAGCAGGCCTATCAACCCGTTCCCCAGCTTCGCCAGTTTCTTTTTGGTTTTCAGGTAACGCGTGACAAACGCGCCTGAGAAAATCAGGAAGCTCATGTACATGAAGCTGATCAGCTCAAGCGTTGTGGCGAGGATCAGGAACGACGTGCCGGTATTCTTCGCATTGACATCAATGAACTGCACGAAGAACGATACGTAAAAGAGAATCGCTTTCGGGTTCGTCAGGCTCAGCACCAGCGAACGCTTAAGGATCGCGCTTGCCGGTTCGGCGCTACTTTCGTGCGCATTTTTTTGACGTGTCATAACGGACCAGAGCATTTTTCCGCCGAGCCACAGCAGATAAAACGCCCCAAGATAGCGGACAATATTAAATAACACCGGAGTGGTCTGGATCAACGCGGCGACGCCCGCCCAGGCCAGAAACATCAGCACGGCATCACCAATAAACACACCGGTGGCTGCCAGATAGCCTTTCTTAACGCCGTGGCCAATCCCTGTTTTCAGCACAAACAAGGTGTTCGGTCCTGGAACCAGCACGATAAAAAATGCGCCGACAACATAGGTCCAGAAATTCAATACACCAAACTCCGCAAACACGTCTCACTCCTTTTGCTCAAAAACAGCGGGGATACCGGTAATAACGGTATCCCCTGAATCAGTTGCGCTATTGTACGCCGTTATAGCCATCAAGATAAGTCGCGGCCAGTTCGTTACCAAATAATATGGCGTCTTTACTGTCCATGTCCGAAGACCATTTATCCTTCGCGTTGCCTGCGTACAATTCCTGCGACTTCGCATTTTCTTTCAGCTGATCGCGAATGCTTTGCGCGTATTCACTGGCTTCAGCCTGAGTCCGCCCTTCCGCACGGTCAGCTTTGCCCCGGGCATAAAGCTCGCGGAACTGCGCTACGTTCAGGTGATAATTTTTCTGCACGCTGGAGGTGTAATTGCCGCCAGTAAAGCTGGACTGATGCGACACGAAATAAAACGCGTGCCGTTCGGGTGAGGTTTTGCTACTGGCACAACCGCTTAATACTGCAATCCCGAAGAGTGCTGCCATCACTTTTACGTTCATCCTTTTTTCCTTTAATAAAGCCAATGTATTCCCCACGCAAAAACATAATCTGCCAATGAGGAAAATGACGAAAGTCCTAAACCTTCCCTGAGCGCATCCAGCGCCAAAAGTGCAATAAAAATCCAGAGATAAGGATTCATCTTTTAATATCATGACGTTATGGGGACGTAGTATATCGTGGAAAGCAGACGGGAGGAGACTGCAAAAATTGATAGTCTGGATGTTTAATGGGCACCTTTACGGTGCCCCTCATGCTTTTCAGATATCCTGGACCGCGAACAGCAGCGCGTTACGGTGTCTGTTCAGGCCACATTTTCTGATGGCGTGGATACGCATATTGCGGCGGGATTGTGCTTCCAGCCAACGAGCCTTACGACGACTCACCTGTCGCAACATGCGCCAGCGCCCTACTTCAGTTCTACTGCGCTTCATGTCTACAACTCTTTCTCTAACAGAGATGCCATTATATGCTTAAGCAGGCGGCAAACCAGCGCTTTTATCTGCCGTTTTTATTTGCCAGATGAATCCTGATGCGTAAACTCATAACAATACGCTTTCAAAAGGATTTTTTATTTATGACAACCTTCTACACCGTGGTGAGTTGGCTGGTCATTTTAGGATACTGGCTGTTAATTGCCGGGGTGACGTTGCGCATTCTGATGAAACGCAGAGCGGTACCTTCCGCCATGGCCTGGCTTCTGATTATCTACATTCTGCCGCTGGTGGGCATCATCGCCTATCTCTCTTTCGGTGAACTTCATCTGGGTAAACGCCGGGCCGAACGCGCCCGTGCCATGTGGCCCTCCACGGCAAAATGGCTTGCCGACCTTAAAGCCTGCAAGCATATCTTCGCCGAAGAGAACAGCAGCGTGGCCGCATCTTTGTTCAAGCTGTGCGAACGCCGCCAGGGCATTGCTGGGGTAAAAGGCAATCAGCTGCAACTGATGACCTCTTCCGATGACGTGATGCAGGCGCTGATCCGTGATATCCAGCTCGCCCGGCATAATATCGAGATGGTGTTTTATATCTGGCAGCCGGGCGGCATGGCGGACCAGGTCGCCGAATCGCTGATGGCCGCTGCACGTCGCGGTATCCACTGCCGCCTGATGCTGGACTCCGCCGGCAGCGTGGCCTTTTTCCGTAGCCCGTGGGCAGGCATGATGCGCAACGCCGGTATCGAGGTGGTCGAGGCGCTGAAAGTGAATCTTATGCGCGTCTTTCTGCGCCGCATGGATCTTCGTCAGCACCGGAAAATGGTCCTGATCGATAACTATATCGCCTACACCGGCAGCATGAACATGGTCGACCCCCGCTTCTTTAAACAGGATTCTGGCGTGGGGCAATGGATCGATTTGATGGCTCGCATGGAAGGCCCGGTGGCAACCTCTATGGGCATCGTCTATTCGTGCGACTGGGAAATTGAAACCGGTAAACGCATTCTTCCCCCGCCGCCGGATGGCAATATCATGCCGTTTGAGGAAGCCAGCGGGCACACTATCCACACTATCGCCTCCGGTCCTGGCTTCCCGGAAGATCTGATCCATCAGGCACTGCTTACCGCCGCGTACTCCGCGCGGGAATATCTGATCATGACCACGCCCTATTTCGTCCCCAGCGACGACCTTCTGCACGCCATCTGTACAGCGGCACAGCGCGGAGTGGATGTGAGCATTATTATGCCGCGCAAGAACGATTCGCTGCTGGTCGGGTGGGCAAGTCGCGCGTTCTTTAGTGAGCTGCTGGCCGCGGGCGTTAAAATCTATCAGTTCGAAGGCGGTCTGTTACACACCAAGAGCGTGCTGGTAGACGGAGAGCTGAGCCTGGTGGGTACCGTCAACCTCGATATGCGCAGTCTGTGGCTGAATTTTGAAATTACGCTGGTCATTGATGACGCCGGTTTCGGCGGCGATCTGGCGGCGGTTCAGGATGATTATATCTCCCGCTCACGCCTGCTGGACGCCAGACTGTGGGCGAAACGTCCGCTGTGGCAGCGAATTGCCGAACGACTGTTTTACTTCTTTAGTCCGTTGCTGTAAAACGTGCCCAACGATGTTTAACAGGTAGTCATCATGGAAATGGATCTGAACAATCGCCTGACCGAAGACGAAACGCTCGAACAGGCCTACGATATTTTTCTCGAGCTGGCGGTCGATAATCTCGACCCTGCTGACGTCATTCTTTTCAACCTGCAATTTGAAGAGCGTGGCGGTGCTGAGCTGTTCGATCCGTCTGAAGACTGGGCCGAACACGTCGATTTTGATCTCAACCCGGACTTCTTCGCTGAGGTGGTAATTGGCCTGGCAGATGAAGACGGCGGAGAAATTAACGACATCTTTGCCCGCGTCCTGCTGTGCCGCGAGAAAGACCATAAGCTGTGCCATATTCTCTGGCGCGAATAATAAAAAAGGCTGCCCGCGCAGCCTTTTTTATTTAATCCGGCAAGGCATTTCCACAGCGGTGACAAAACCGCGCCCCGGGTTCATGATTTCCCTGCTGACAATTCGGACATTTGCGTTGCTGCTTGCTGTTCTGGAAGGCGCTGCTCATATGGGTGGTAATTAGCCCCGTCGGTATCGCTATCACCGAATAACCGATCAGGATAAGAACCGATGCCACAATACGTCCGAGCGGCGTATGCGGGGTAATATCGCCATAGCCCACGGTGGTCACCGTGACGATAGCCCAGTAAACCGACGCATTAAGCGTGGTAAACCCGTATTTTGGCCCTTCGATTAAATACATCAGGGAGCCAAAAACGATCATCACGATAGCAATAAATGAATAGAAGAGAATAAGCTGGTGGCGGGCGCTGACAATGGCGACCCAAAAAACCCTCAGCGACGGCATAAAGCGCAGCAGCTTCAGAATTCGTAACACACGAATCGCCCGCATTGCGCGCCAGGCAAACACATAATTCAGGCTGATCTCAGGCCACAGCCACATGACATACAGCGGCAGGATAGTGGCTAAATCAATAAATCCCCAGAAGCTGAAAACGTATTTCGCCGGATTTGGCCAGCTAATGACCCTCAGCACATACTCTGCGGTAAACACCAGCGTGACGATCAATTCCAGCCAGACAAAAACGTGCCACTCCTCATACGTCATGTGGTACTGCGTTCCGGCACCGGATTCGATAAAGATAATAATGACGCTAATCAGCGCAAATAAGCCACACAGACCCTCGAAACGGCGACCGGAAACCGTTTCTGGATCAAATAAAAGGTGATAAAGCCGCTGACGGGCCGACGTGAATAATCGCGACACATTAACCTCGAAAAAATAAGGGCTGACATCATGTCAGCCCTTGCGATTATAACGGGTCTACTTTCAGGCAGGAAACCGCATGTCGGAAACTGCCCTCCAGAACCGGCCGTGTTTTTGCACATTCCGGCCCGGCTATTGGGCAGCGCGTACGGAATACGCAGCCTGAAGGCGGGTTGATTGGCGAAGGCAGTTCACCTTCCAGAAGCTGAATGGTTTTATTTTTTTCCAGATCGGGATCCGGAACGGGAACCGCAGACATCAGCGCTTTGGTATAAGGGTGCAGCGGATTATGGTACACCTCATCATACGTGCCCAGTTCCACGGCGTGGCCCAGATACATGACCAGCACACGGTCTGAAATGTGTTTTACCACCGCCAGATCGTGGGCGATGAAGATCAGCGACAGCCCCATTTCCCGTTGCAGTTTCTGTAGCAGGTTAACCACCTGAGCCTGGATGGAAACGTCCAGCGCCGAAACCGGCTCATCACAGATAATCAGTTTCGGTTCAAGGATCAACGCGCGTGCGATACCGATACGCTGGCACTGACCGCCGGAAAACTCGTGAGGGTAGCGGTTGATGAGGTTAGGCAACAGACCCACCTTCAGCATCATCGCTTTCACCCGATCGCGAACTTCCTGGCGAGGCATCTTCGGATGATAGGTGCGCAGCGGCTCGGCAATGATTTCGCCAATGGTCATACGCGGGTTCAGGGACGCCAGAGGATCCTGGAAAATCATCTGGATATCACTGCGCACATTGCGCCATTCATCCGGCTTCATCCCCAGCAGATCTTTGCCAAGCCAGGCCACTTTCCCGTCGGTGGCTTTCACCAGGCCGATGATCGCACGCGCAAACGTCGACTTGCCGCAGCCGGATTCGCCCACCACGCCCAGGGTCTCCCCTTCGTACAGGCGTAGCGTGACGCCATCCACCGCTTTCAGGGTTTTGGCAGGCTGCCAGAACCACTGTTTACCGTCTTTGATATCGAAATGGACCTTCAGGTCAGCGATTTCGAGCAGCACATTTCTTTTTTCATCGATTGCGTTCATACCAGCTCCTCCAGCGGCTTAAAGCAGGCGCGTAGACGGCCTGGGGCAAACGCTTCCAGCGGCGGTGCGCTGTTACAGATTTCCATCGCATGCGGACAGCGTGGCTGGAACGGGCAGCCTTTTGGCAAACGCAGCAGGTTTGGCGGGTTACCCGGGATAGTCAGCAGCGACTCCCCTTCCGCATCAAGACGCGGAACGGCATTCAGCAGCCCGATAGAGTACGGATGGGCTGGCTGGTAGAACACATCGCGAGCATTACCGTATTCCATCGTGCGGCCTGCATACATGACTAACACTTTGTCGCAGATCCCGGCAACGACGCCTAAATCGTGGGTGATCATAATGATGGCGGTGTTGAACTCGCGCTTCAGCTCGTTCAGCAACGTCATGATCTGCGCCTGAACGGTCACGTCCAGGGCGGTGGTTGGTTCATCAGCGATCAGCAGTTTTGGCCGACAAAGCAATGCCATCGCGATCATGACGCGCTGGCGCATACCGCCGGAGAATTCGTGCGGATACATGCGCATGCGCTTGCGTGCCTCAGGCATTTTCACCGCATCCAGCATTTTGACGGACTCTTCAAACGCTTCGGCTTTGCCCAGCCCCTTGTGGAGCATCAGCACTTCCATCAGCTGTTCACCCACCCGCATATAGGGGTTTAGGGAGGTCATCGGATCCTGGAAAATCATTGAAATCTGCTCGGCGCGCAGCTTGTTCAGCTCATGTTCCGGCAAATTCAGGATCTCTTTCCCGTTAAACGTCGCCGAACCCCCTATCACGCCGTTTGATGCCAGCAGGCCCATCAGCGCGAATGCGGTCTGGGATTTACCGGAACCGGATTCGCCCACAATGCCCAGCGTTTCACCGGCACGCAGGTCGAAGTTGAGATCGTTAACGGCAGTCACATCACCGTCGGGGGTTTTAAACGTCACGCGGAGGTCTTTAACGTCCAGCAGTGCGCTGGTCCGCTGTTGCGCCTGTGGCGCGGTTGCCGTTTCAATAATGGTCATGACGGCGCTCCTTAACGGTCTTTCGGGTCGAGGGCATCACGCAGGCCATCGCCGATAAAGTTGAAACAGAACAGGGTGACGACCAGGAAGCCCGCCGGATACAGCAGTAACCACGGTGACACTTCCATGGAGTTTGCGCCGTCACTTAACAGAGCGCCCCAGCTACTCAACGGCTCTTGCGTACCTAATCCCAGGAAGCTCAGGAAAGATTCAAACAAGATCATACTTGGCACCAGCAGGGAGGCGTATACCACCACCACGCCCAGCACGTTAGGAACGATATGACGCACCACAATATTGGCGGTAGAAACGCCACCAACCTGTGCGGCTTCGATAAACTCCTTACGTTTAAGGCTCAGCGTCTGGCCGCGCACAATACGCGCCATATCCAGCCAGGACACCATCCCGATCGCCACGAAGATCAGCAGGATATTTTGACCAAAGAAGGTCACCAGCAGAATGACGAAGAACATGAACGGGAAGGAGTTCAGGATTTCAAGCATACGCATCATCACGGAGTCCACTTTCCCGCCGAGGTAACCGGAAAGCGAACCGTAAAGTGTGCCGACAATTACCGCCACCAGCGCCGCTGCGATGCCAACCATCAGGGAGATACGGCCGCCAATCGCCACACGCACCAGCAAATCACGCCCGGAGGAGTCGGTACCGAAATAGTGCCCGGATTCCATATCCGGCGCGCTGGACATCATGCCCCAGTCCGTATCGAAATAGGTGAACTGAGAGAGCATTGGTGCCAGGGTTACGAACAGCGCGATAAGCACCAGCACGACCAGGCTGGCAACGGCGGCACGGTTATGCATAAAACGACGGCGGGCGTCTTGCCAAAGGCTACGACCTTCGACCTCCAGCTTTTCACTGAAGTTTTCCAGCGCCTCGCTGTTTTTCTTACTCAACATCATGGCGTGCTCCAGTTAGTAACGGATTTTCGGATCGATAACGGCATACAGCACATCGACAACGGCATTAAACAGAATGGTCAGCGCGCCCACGAGGATCGTCAGGCTCAGCACCAGCGAATAGTCTCGGTTAAGCGCCCCGTTAACAAACAACTGCCCGATGCCCGGCAGGCCATAAATGGTTTCAATCACCATTGAACCCGTAATAATGCCGACGAAAGCAGGACCCATATAGGAGAGCACCGGTAACAGTGCAGGCTTGAGAGCGTGACGGAAAATAATCCGGCGCATCGGCAACCCTTTCGCTCGGGCGGTACGGATAAAGTTCGAGTGCAGGACTTCAATCATTGAACCACGCGTAATACGGGCGATACTGGCAATGTAGGCCAGAGATAATGCCACCATCGGCAATATCATGAACTTCAGCGCCCCGCCATTCCAGCCGCCCCCGGGCAGCCATTTAAGGGTTATCGCGAATATCATGACCAGCAACGGCGCGACAACGAAGCTGGGGATAACCACCCCGGTCATTGCGACCCCCATTACGGCGTAATCCCATCGGGTATTTTGTTTTAGTGCAGCGATAACGCCCGCAGTGACACCGAGAACAACGGCCAGGATAAATGCAGCAGCCCCTAATTTAGCCGATACCGGGAAGCTGGACGCCACCAGGTCGTTAACGGAATAGTCTTTATATTTGAATGACGGACCAAAATCACCGTGTGCAAGTTGCTTCAGATAGTTGAAGTACTGCGTAGTGATAGGATCGTTTAAATGATATTTCGCTTCGATGTTGGCCATAACTTCTGGCGGAAGCGTGCGTTCACCGGTAAAAGGACTGCCCGGCGCAAGACGCATCATAAAGAAGGAAATTGTAATTAGAATAAATAACGTTGGAATCGCTTCAAGACAGCGACGCAGGATAAATTTCAACATTGCCCGTACCTTCTGGCGTGTGCCTGATGAATGTTACAAAATAGACACAGTGGGGCAAGCTCGCTCGCCCCACGTATTGCCATTAATGCTTGATAATATAAAGATTCTTAACGGAAATATTATCCAACGGGTCTTTACCGGTATAACCCCCTACCCATGGTTTCACGAGGCGGGCGTTAACGTAGTAGTAAACCGGAACGATCGCAGAGTCTTTATCGAGCTGTTGTTCTGATTTCGCGTACAGATCGGCGCGCTGGGCGTCATCTGCCACTTTCAGGGTATCGCCAATCAGCTTATCAAACGCCGGGCTCTTATAGTGTGCGGTATTGTTCGAACTGTCGCTGAGCATGGTGTTCAGGAATGAGGTCGGTTCGTTATAGTCCGCACACCATCCTGCACGTGCCACGTCAAAGGTTCCCTGATGGCGCGTATCGAGGAAGGTTTTCCATTCCTGATTTTCCAGCTTCACGTTCACGCCGAGATTTTTCTTCCAGATTGACGCGACGGCAATAGCCAGTTTTTTATGCAGATCGGAGGTGTTGTACAGCAGACTAAACGTCAGCGGCTTGTCGGCGGTATAGCCCGCTTCAGCCAGCAGCTTTTTCGCTTCTTCGTTACGTTTTTCCTGGGACCATTTGAACCATTCAGGTTCAACAAGCTTCATACCGTCGGTGTAAGGCGGGGTGTAGCTGTAAGCCGGCAGGTCGCCCTGATTCTTCACTTTATTCACGATAATGTCGCGATCCAGAGCCAGCTTCAGTGCGGTACGAACACGTACGTCGGTGAACGGTGCTTTCTGGTTGTTAATTTCATAATAGTAGGTGCACAGATACGGATCGACGTGAACTTCTTTCGGGATCTCTTTTTTCAGCTTCTGGAACAGTTCAATCGGCATGTTGTTATAGGTCATGTCGATTTCGCCGCTGCGGTAGCGGTTTACGTCCGTTACCTCAGAAGAGATTGGCAGGTAGGTGACCTGATTGATAACCGTCTTGGCATTATCCCAATACTGCGGGTTGCGCTCCAGCACCATACGCTCGTTAACGACCCAGTCCTTCAGCTTATATGCACCGTTGGTCACGATATTCGCAGGCTGCGTCCATTTTTCACCAAATTTTTCTACCGCGGATTTTGGTACCGGAGAAACGGACGGGTGAACCAGCAACTTATAGAAGTACGGAACAGGTTCGCTCAACGTCACTTCAAAAGTGTTGGCATCGATGGCTTTTACGCCCAGGTCGGTTACTGGCTTTTTACCCGTGATGATGTCATCAATATTGGCGATATGGCCATACTGGAGGTAACTCGCGTACGGGGAGGCGGTATTCGGATCCGCCAGACGCTGCCAGCTATAGACGAAATCTTCGGCGGTAACCGGCGTACCGTCAGACCATTTGGCATCTTTACGCAGATGGAAGGTCCAGACTTTAAAATCTTTGTTGTCCCATTTTTCCGCCACGCCCGGAGCCGGGTGGCCGTCTACGTCAGTCACCAGCAGACCTTCAAACAGATCGCGGTTAACGTTAGACTCTGGAACACCTTCAATTTTGTGCGGATCAAGAGACTGCACTTCCGCACCGTTATTACGTACCAGCGTTTGCTTCTCAGCCAGCTGAACACCAGCAGGAACGTCCGCAGCCATTGCAGCGTTGCCCGCGATTAGCGCAGTTAAAATCCCCGCCGCTACCAGACTTTTTTTTGTGATGATGGACATTGTGTTGATACTCCACTCATTATTATGACTGGCCTTCGCCAGTTGTGTAATCCCCTGTTGGGGCCTGTACAGCGCAGGAGTTTTTTTTGCTGCTGTCAGGTTCTTTTTTTACTTCTTGCTATCATCGACTTCATTATTACTGACCGCTCGTACGGCGATCTTGCGTCGATTCTTTACACCTCTCCCCTGTCAGTGAGGTGTGCTGGAAAGCTTAAGTGAGGTCTATATGAAAATAGTTCTCATCAACTTGTTTAATGCCGCAAAATATAAGGCCGGAAAGTACCAAATGGTGCCAACTCTCGCCAATACATTTTGCAAATTTGTTAAGCATTTCTCTTTTACGGAGTCAGGCGTAGCTATGCCGCCGACCACCTTTCACGCCAAAAACAAGTAAAACCCTTACAATACATTCAGTTGTAGAGTTCTCTCGTGACTGGTGCGATGACATGACAAATTCGAACGATTTTTCACGAAAATTTAACATCTGGTTATTATTTAGCACATTCGTCTGGGTCAGCGTCGAAATTACTAATATCATTTCGGTTATCTGTCAGCAAGCCCCAGAGTATCATGTGAGTAAAATAACAGAGCGTTTGAAGGATTTATGGGCAGAGAAGCAAACTGAAAATAAACAACCTCTTGAAAATCAACAAAAGAGGGTTATTAGTAGAACTTATTATGGCTGGTGCGTATTTCAACTTTATTTATATGATTTGCTGATATTCACGTAAAAAAACGGAGCCGCTGGCTCCGCTCTTTCAAACGAAAGTCAGTGTACTAATCCGGGGAATATACTTTTTATACCGGTAACGATAAATTCGATGCCTAACGCCATTAACAACAGACCCATGATACGGGTAATCACGTTTATGCCCGTTTGTCCCAGCAAGCGAACCAGCCATGGCGCCATACGAAATACGCCCCAGCAGCAAAGTGCGAACAGGGCAATGGCGACAGAGAAGCCAATCAGGTGCATCAGGCTGTGATAGCGTGTTCCCCATACAATGGTAGAGCTGATTGCCCCCGGGCCCGCCATCAGCGGCAGTGCCAGTGGCACCACGCCGATGCTCTCGCGGATAGCTGTCTCTGATTTTTCCTGCTTATTCTGTTTATCCTCCCCCAGCTTGCCGCTGATCATCGACATGGCAATCGTCACCACCAGGATCCCGCCTGCTATTCGGAACGAATCAATCGAGATGCCGAAGACCTGAAGAATGGCGTCCCCCAGATAAAGAGACGTAAGCAAGATAATCGCCACCGACAGGTTTGCCGTCAGGTTGGTTTTATTTCGCGCGGCGGCTGTCTGATAGCTGGTCATACTGATGAAGACAGGGATAATCCCTACCGGGTTGACCAGGGCAAACAAGCCAATAAAAAACTTGAAATATGTAGGGAAATCAAAGAGCGTTTGAATCACATTAAGCTCCGCAATTGAGCATGGTCAGGGAGAGACAGCGTGTAATGATAAATCCGCGCTGAAGATACGCTTTTTAGCCGCACACTTCACCAGAAATCTGTTCTAAAACGTTATCAATTCATGATGTTAAACATTTGTATACTCAATGATAGCGCCACTTCCAATAGTTACTTAATTATTTAACACTGGAATAATTAGCACAAAATAACCCTGCTGAAAGGTATCAGCTTAGGACAAAATTGATCTTGATCATAATTTTCGTACTCAGAAGTGAGTAATCTTGGTTACGCCGCCAGGGAGATCACCTATCAAAAAGGTATGATGCTAAGGTAAGGCTCTTTTAGTAAATTAGTGAGCGGAAGCAGTGAGTAATCCTTTGTTTTACTGTGTGTTACGCAAGTGGGATCGGCTCTGACTATACTGTCAGACGTATCGAGCGCTGGTTTACTAAAAGAGTTTAAACATTATCAGGAGAGCATTATGGCTGTTACCAATATCGCTGAACTGAACGCCCTCGTCGAGCGCGTGAAAAAAGCCCAGCGTGAATATGCCAATTTCACCCAAGAACAGGTTGATAAAATCTTCCGCGCGGCCGCTCTGGCTGCTGCAGATGCTCGAATCCCTCTCGCTAAAATGGCCGTAGCCGAATCCGGTATGGGTATCGTTGAAGATAAAGTGATCAAAAACCACTTTGCTTCAGAGTATATCTACAACGCCTATAAAGATGAGAAAACCTGCGGTGTGCTGTCAGAAGACGACACTTTTGGCACCATCACTATCGCTGAACCCATCGGCATTATTTGCGGTATCGTTCCAACCACTAACCCAACCTCTACCGCCATCTTCAAATCTCTTATCAGTCTGAAAACACGTAACGCAATCATTTTCTCCCCGCATCCACGTGCGAAAGACGCCACAAACAAAGCAGCAGATATCGTGCTTCAGGCTGCCATTGCTGCGGGTGCGCCAAAAGATCTGATCGGTTGGATCGACCAGCCTTCTGTTGAACTGTCCAACGCCCTGATGCATCACCCGGACATTAACTTAATCCTGGCGACCGGCGGTCCTGGTATGGTTAAAGCAGCATACAGCTCCGGTAAACCAGCCATCGGCGTAGGCGCAGGTAATACCCCTGTTGTGATCGACGAAACGGCAGATATCAAGCGTGCAGTTGCCTCTGTGCTGATGTCGAAAACCTTCGATAACGGCGTTATCTGTGCATCTGAACAGTCTGTTGTCGTGGTTGATTCGGTATACGACGCCGTTCGTGAACGTTTCGCCAGCCACGGCGGCTACCTGTTGCAAGGTAAAGAACTGAAAGCCGTTCAGGACGTGATTCTGAAAAATGGTGCACTGAACGCAGCTATCGTAGGTCAGCCAGCGTATAAAATCGCTGAACTCGCCGGCTTTAGCGTCCCTGCTACCACCAAGATTCTGATTGGTGAAGTAAAAGTCGTTGATGAAAGTGAGCCGTTTGCTCACGAAAAACTGTCCCCGACACTGGCAATGTACCGTGCGAAAGATTTCGATGACGCGGTAGAAAAAGCAGAGAAGCTGGTGGCGATGGGCGGTATCGGCCACACCTCTTGCCTGTACACCGACCAGGATAACCAGCCAGAGCGTGTTGCTTACTTCGGTCAGAAGATGAAGACGGCACGTATTCTGATCAATACCCCTGCTTCTCAGGGTGGTATCGGTGACCTGTATAACTTCAAACTCGCACCTTCCCTGACTCTGGGTTGTGGTTCCTGGGGTGGTAACTCCATCTCTGAAAACGTTGGTCCAAAACACCTGATCAACAAGAAAACCGTTGCTAAGCGAGCTGAAAACATGTTGTGGCACAAACTTCCGAAATCTATCTACTTCCGCCGCGGCTCTCTGCCAATCGCGCTGGACGAAGTGATTACTGATGGCCACAAACGTGCGCTCATCGTGACTGACCGTTTCCTGTTCAACAATGGCTATGCAGACCAGATCACCTCTGTTCTGAAAGCGTCTGGCGTCGAAACTGAAGTCTTCTTTGAAGTTGAAGCTGACCCAACCCTGAGCGTTGTACGTAAAGGCGCTGAACTGGCTAACTCCTTCAAACCTGATGTGATCATCGCACTGGGTGGCGGTTCCCCAATGGACGCCGCGAAAATTATGTGGGTCATGTACGAGCATCCGGAAACCCACTTCGAAGAACTGGCGCTGCGCTTTATGGATATCCGTAAACGTATCTACAAGTTCCCGAAAATGGGCGTGAAAGCGAAAATGATCGCCGTCACCACCACTTCCGGTACCGGTTCAGAAGTGACGCCATTTGCTGTTGTGACTGATGACGCAACGGGTCAGAAATATCCGCTGGCTGACTACGCACTGACGCCAGATATGGCTATCGTTGACGCCAACCTGGTCATGGAAATGCCGAAATCACTGTGTGCGTTCGGTGGTCTGGATGCGGTAACTCACGCCCTGGAAGCTTACGTTTCCGTACTGGCTTCTGAGTTCTCTGACGGTCAGGCTTTACAGGCACTGAAACTGCTGAAAGAAAACCTGCCAGCTTCTTACAACGAAGGTGCGAAAAACCCTGTAGCTCGTGAACGTGTACACAGTGCGGCAACCATCGCGGGCATTGCATTTGCTAACGCCTTCCTGGGTGTCTGTCACTCCATGGCGCACAAGCTGGGTTCACAGTTCCACATTCCTCACGGTCTGGCGAACGCCCTGTTGATCAGCAACGTTATCCGCTATAACGCCAACGACAACCCAACCAAGCAGACTGCATTCAGCCAGTACGACCGTCCGCAAGCTCGTCGTCGCTACGCTGAAATCGCAGACCACCTGGGTCTGAGCGCACCGGGCGACCGTACTGCAGCGAAGATTGAGAAACTGCTGGCATGGCTGGAAAGCCTGAAGGCTGAACTGGGTATTCCTAAATCTATCCGCGAAGCAGGCGTTCAGGAAGCTGACTTCCTCGCTCACGTAGATAAGCTGTCTGAAGATGCATTCGATGACCAGTGTACTGGTGCTAACCCGCGCTACCCACTGATTTCCGAACTGAAACAGATCCTGCTGGATACCTATTACGGTCGTAACTTCACTGAAAGCGATGTCGCTGCCGTAAAAGTTGACATCCCCGCAGTTGTAAAGGCTGACAAGAAAGCGAAGAAAAATGCTTGATTGACAGTGTGAAAAAAAACCCGCCGCTGGCGGGTTTTTTTATATCTGAGGATCCGTAAGACATTTTTTTTATTTGCGATTGTCGCCCTGTAACGCCGTCAGCGAGCCTACAGCCAGCGCCTCTTTATAATGCTTGCGGCAGACCGAGACATAACGTTCATTGCCCCCTATCACCACCTGCTCGCCATCAGCATAAGGCTTGCCCGACTGGTCCAGGCGAAGAACCATACTTGCCTTGCGGCCACAAAAGCAGATAGTTTTCAGCTCAACCAGCTTATCCGACCAGGCGAGCAGATACTGGCTACCGGCAAATAACTCACCGCGAAAGTCAGTGCGTAATCCATAGCAAAGAACGGGAATATCCAGCTCATCAACGACCTCTGAAAGTGCATGGACCTGCTCACGGGTCAGGAACTGGCTTTCATCTACCAGCACGCAATGGACAGGCTTAGAGGCATGCTGGGCACGAATGTCCTCAAGCAGGTCCGTTTCAGGGTTAAACAGCCTTGCAGGCGACGAGAGCCCTATTCTTGAGCTTACCTTCCCTGCCCCAAAGCGATCGTCGATTTCGGCGGTATAAACAACGGTACGCATCCCCCGCTCCTGATAATTGTATGAGGATTGCAGTAACGCCGTCGATTTCCCTGCATTCATTGCCGAATAGTAGAAATAAAGTTGTGCCATTGGCCGAAGAACCCTAATCAATGTGTAATATTCCCGATGGATCATTGTACCATATTTTGTATTGTCATCAGCGGCGGGCTGCGTGCTCCAGGCTGTTCTGCACCAATAAACTCTTCGTTGATAGCGCAAAATAATGCGTTAAAACAGACAGTAAAGGCTTTTAGCACGGACAATAAGGCGAGCTCGACACCGGAGATAACACTTCTTTTTATAGTGGCTTCTGCAATCTTTAAAATTCACTATTTATTAACTATTCTTCTGTTCGCTGCGCTTAGCCGGAGTAATACGAAAGGCTGATATTTATCAACCGCAACTATAATTCCTGAGGTAAAAGTCACAAAACAAACATGCAAATGACGCGCTTTTGCCGTTTGAAACGATATCTCATCGCCCCAGCAAACAATGAAATTTAAGTTAGCGTAATTAATAATAGCGTCATTAATTTTGTATTTTTTGAATTCCTTACATTCCAACCTATTGCACAAGTGAAATTAACGCTCTATTATTAGGACAACAAACCCACCCCCATTATAAGTTTGAGATTACTACAATGAGCGAAGCACTTAAAATTCTGAACAACATCCGTACTCTTCGTGCGCAGGCAAGAGAATGTACCCTCGAAACGCTTGAAGAGATGCTCGAAAAATTAGAAGTTGTCGTTAACGAACGTCGTGAAGAAGAAAGCGCAGCAGCGGCTGAAATCGAAGAACGTACACGTAAACTGCAACAGTATCGCGAAATGCTGATTGCCGATGGTATCGATCCAAACGAATTGCTGAACAGCATGGCTGCGGCTAAAACCGGTACCAAAGCAAAACGCGCAGCACGTCCTGCTAAATATAGCTACATCGACGAGAACGGCGAAGAGAAAACCTGGACCGGCCAGGGTCGTACTCCTGCTGTAATCAAGAAAGCTATGGACGAACAAGGTAAACAACTGGATGACTTCCTGATCAAGGATTAATCTGGAAAGATTCTGAAAAATCCCGCTTAATGCGGGATTTTTTATGCCCATAATATTCCCCAAACATCTCCTTACATTCTGTCATATTGCCTGGCTCACTATTTAACGTCCTTGACAATCTCCAGCCAATTACGGATCGACAGGCATAAAAAAACCGGTGGGCATCGCCACACCGGTCTTGTTCACTGATCCGTGAGTTTATTACTTAATACCCACGCTACCTTTGAGCCAGGCTTTAAATTCTTCACCCAGGCTGTTATGGCGAATGCCATATTCGACGAATGCCTGCATATAACCGAGCTTATTACCGCAGTCATGGCTCTTACCTTTCATATGGTAGGCTTCCACGGTCTCTTTCTCGATCAGCATATCTATAGCATCCGTCAGCTGGATTTCATCGCCCGCACCCGGAGGCGTTTTGGCCAGCAGCGCCCAGATTTCAGCACTCAGTACGTAACGGCCAACGACAGCAAGGTTAGACGGCGCGACGTCCGCTTTAGGTTTTTCAACAACGCCAACCATTGGTACGCTTTCACCAGGTTGCAGGGCAACACCTTTGCAGTCAACCACACCGTAAGCAGTCACATCGTCGACTGGCTCAACCATAATCTGGCTGCTGCCGGTTTCGTCGAAGCGTTTAATCATTTCCGCCAGGTTTTCCTGGGAAAGATCGGACTCATACTCATCAAGGATCACGTCTGGCAGAATAACCGCGACCGGCTCATCACCCACTACCGGATGTGCACACAATACTGCGTGTCCCAGGCCCTTCGCCAGGCCCTGACGAACCTGCATAATGGTAACGTGTGGAGGGCAAATAGACTGCACTTCCTCCAGCAGCTGGCGCTTTACGCGTTTTTCCAGCATTGCTTCGAGTTCGAAACTGGTATCGAAATGGTTTTCGATTGAGTTTTTAGATGAATGCGTCACCAGCACAATTTCGGTGATACCTGCCGCAATACACTCATTCACGACATACTGGATTAATGGCTTATCAACCAGAGGCAGCATCTCTTTTGGGATTGCCTTCGTCGCTGGCAACATCCTGGTACCCAATCCCGCCACCGGGATAACGGCCTTTCTGACTTTCGAATTTAGGGCAGCCATTGAAATTCTCCTGAACTGTTCAAGTTTTGAACTTTTATGCATTGAATAACGCGTTGAGTATACAGTCTCAGCCACTAATACGGGTCTGAAAAGAACGCGTTGCCGATCAATTAAGACAAATACGCATGAAACTTGCAGCGATAGTAGCACTGCCAGCAAAAACACAGGTAAAGCAATCTGAAAAATAAAACCTGACTGCTTACTCCGTGGACAACATTAAGCGTAACCGCCCACCGGCACCCCAAATTTGGCACTGCCAGGAGGTGCAGCGATGGCTAATTTGATTAAGGTAAGTATTACCCAACGTTCCCAACGGCACACCGTTACTCACCTGTATATGGTGTTCGCCGGTATTCAGCGTGGCATTTAATCCAGCAGAGACCAGAATAAGGTTATTCAACCCGCTGTGATAATAGCCAACCAGAAGCGGGAACTGCCCCGGCAAATTGGCCTGGCGAAAAAGTTGGTTGACCTGTTTTAGTAAACTGCCTAACTCAGGAAGTCGTTGCCCCTGATGGGATAATTGTTCCTGTAGCAATCCATTAAACAGCGCACGGAGTAATAAGGCCGCCAGAACGCCGTTATCTCCCGCTCGGGTAACATCCAGGCAATAAAAAGCGAGGTCGGAATCTGATAGCGGCGCAATATCCAGCACCAGTCCAGGCTGGTCAGCCGCTACCAGCTGGCGATAATTTACTCTGCAATGAGAGATATTTTGCTGCACCGGCGGCTGAAGTTCCTGAAGCAGCTTCGCGGCCGCGAGCGGATTACTGACTAAAGCATCCCAGTCCTGGAAAAGACGTTCTTCTTCTTCCACCCGGGAATTAAACATATTGGGATACAGGCAGGCCAACACCGTTTCACGCAGTCGGTTTAAATCTTTAACCGGTTTGAGCAGGATATCCTGCACACCCAAACGCAACGCCTTAGCAATATCCGCCATATTTTCGGTTGCCGAGATCACCAGTATCGGTGTCTGATAACCTTCGTTACGCAGGTTTTCCACCAGCATTAATCCGTCCATGCGCGGCATCTCGAGATCGCAGATCATCAGATCAGGCGCCATGCTGGCCATTTTTTCCAGTGCCTCGACGCCATCTTCGGCAAGGGACGTGGTTGCACCCAGTGAGGATAACCACGAATCCAGTAGCGATCGGAAAACGGGCTCGTCTTCTACTATCAAAATATGTTTTCCGGCCAATGGCTGTGTCATGGTTCCTCCCCTGGCTGACAGTTACTCAATAGTGGCATGCTATTGGTACTATCGCCTGTCAGATTTTGCTGAAGTAATCAAAAAAGTGCTTAACGTGCTGTACGCACAAAAGGCAACAGTTCATCTATTTTCTTTTCGACGGCTAACGAGCCCGCTGCTATGGCGGCCTCAGCCCGGTGGAAATCAAGGGTAGAGATTTGTGGACAATAGGGCTGAATAAGAATATCCGGAGGATCGCCAGCCATACGGTTTCGCTTCAGGCGATTCTCAAGAATTTGAATGGAGGTCGTCATGATTTCAATGGCGTTCGGCGCGGTCACCGTGCGACGGGCAGTCAGGCGCCCTATTCTGCCGCGTAAACGCGCATGCCAGGCAAGTTTCTCTTCTTCCGCATCATCGCTCTGAAGATTAACCGGCATCAAATCCTGCTGCATAAGGTGAGCGTCGTGCTGTAAATCCACTGCAATGACGATATCTGCCCCCATGGCGCGCGTTAGAGAGATGGGGACAGGATTCACCACGCCACCATCAACGAGCCAGTAGCCATTATGAGGCACAGGCGCCATTAACCCAGGCATGCTACAGGATGCGCGAACGGCGAGATGAATATCCCCTTCGGTGAGCCATAACTCCCTGCCCGTACTGAGGTTGGTTGCAACGGCGCCGAAAGGCATTTGGCAGTGGCTGAAGTCAGCGAGGGGCATTATCTTACGAAACTGATTGAATACGCGTTCGCCGCGCAGCAGGCCGCCACGCTGCCAGGAGAGATCCATCAGGCGCAGTACATCCCAGTAACTAAAGGAGCGCACCCAGCTTTCAAGCTGCGGGAGCTTACCGCAGGCGTACGCGGATCCGACCAGCGACCCGATAGAACATCCTGCGACAATATCAACGTCAATCCCCATCTGGTTTAAGGTATTGATAACGCCAATATGTGACCAACCCCGGGCTGCACCTGAGCCCAACGCCAGTCCAATTTTTACCTTTCTCATTAGCCCTGTTTTACTTCCCCTGGATTCCCGACATAGCGTCAACGCACCTGCTCAGTTAACATATTGCTACCTTAAGCGTTTAACGCCTTATTTTTTGTTCCAGGAAGAGAATCGTGTCTCAACTCTGCCCCTGTGGTAGCGCTCTGGAGTATAGCCTATGTTGCCAGCGATATCTTTCTGGCGAGCAGGTTGCACCAGACCCGTCACACCTTATGCGCTCGCGGTATACTGCTTTTGTGATCAAAAACGCAGACTACCTGATTAAAACCTGGCATCCGTCCTGTGATGCTGCCGATTTTCGGCAAGAGATTGAAGCCGGATTTGCCAACACCGTCTGGCTGGGCCTTACCATCTTTGATGCCGCTCCCGGCCGCGATGCCAACGAGGGCTATGTCAGTTTTGTCGCCCGCTTTAGCGAACAAAACAAACCCGGCGCCATCATTGAACGCTCACGGTTCTTAAAGGACAGCGGGCAATGGTATTATATTGACGGCACACGTCCGCAATTCGGTCGTAACGATCCCTGCCCCTGTGGTTCAGGAAAAAAATTTAAAAAGTGTTGCGGCAGTAATGCCTGACAACTCAGACTTCGCAAATACATAAACAGGATTTCCCGGCGATGCAATCATTACAACGTAAAGTTCTGCGCACTATCTGTCCCGATCAAAAAGGACTGATCGCACGAATTACCAACATTTGCTACAAGCATGAACTGAATATCGTGCAGAACAACGAGTTCGTTGACCACCGTACCGGTCGCTTCTTTATGCGTACCGAGCTGGAAGGTATTTTCAACGACACAACCCTGCTTGCCGATCTGGACAGCGCCCTGCCGGAAGGCTCGGTGCGCGAGCTAAACCCGGCGGGTCGTCGCCGCATTGTCATTCTGGTCACCAAAGAGGCGCACTGCCTGGGCGATCTGCTGATGAAAGCCAACTACGGTGGCCTGGACGTCGAAATTGCCGCCGTCATTGGCAACCACGAGACGCTGCGTACGCTGGTTGAACGTTTCGACATTCCGTTTGAACTGGTCAGCCATGAAGGTCATACCCGCGAAGAGCACGACAACCTGATGGCTGCTGCGATTGAAGCGCATAACCCGGACTACGTGGTGCTGGCAAAATACATGCGCGTGCTGACGCCATCCTTCGTGGCGCGCTTCCCGAACAAAATTATCAACATCCACCACTCCTTCCTGCCAGCCTTTATTGGCGCGCGTCCGTACCACCAGGCGTACGAGCGTGGGGTGAAGATCATTGGCGCAACCGCGCACTACGTGAATGATAATCTGGACGAAGGCCCAATCATCATGCAGGACGTGATCCACGTGGATCACACCTACACGGCAGAAGATATGATGCGAGCTGGCCGTGACGTTGAGAAGAACGTACTGAGCCGTGCGCTTTATCAGGTACTTGCTCAGCGCGTCTTTGTGTACGGCAACAGAACGATTATTCTTTAATCCTTCGGAAAATGAATTGATTAGCTTTACGCCTTTACGGATAAAAAGCAGGCAAACAGCTTCATTTTCCTAAAGGAATGCTTTACAGGGGCGTCTCATTTGATATGATGCGCCCCGCTTCCAACAGGAAGCAGGCCAGTTAAAAGCATTACCCCGTGGTGGGGTTCCCGAGCGGCCAAAGGGAGCAGACTGTAAATCTGCCGTCATCGACTTCGAAGGTTCGAATCCTTCCCCCACCACCATCTCCAGCTTTACCTCAAAATATGAATTACCCCTGGTGGGGTTCCCGAGCGGCCAAAGGGAGCAGACTGTAAATCTGCCGTCATCGACTTCGAAGGTTCGAATCCTTCCCCCACCACCATCACTTCCAGATTCTTTAGCACTCTCCAAAAGCACAATGCCCCATGGTTCTCCCATGCGGGGAAAGATGAGAAGCTTCGACCAGGGTTCGATCCGAGCATAGTGAATTCCGTAGGCCGGGTAAGGCGCAGCCGCCACCCGGCATCCGCACGAAACCCTGATTCCAGGACAAAAAAAACCCCGCAAATGCGGGGTTGTATCAATACAGCGAATCAGCGACGAGCACGCACGATCTGATATTTGCGCGTCAGGTACTCCACCGGCGCACTCCAGATGTGCACCAGGCGAGAGAACGGGAACAGCACAAACAGGGTCATACCCAGCACCAGGTGAACGCGGAAGATGAACGCCACGCCGTCCAGATGCTCAGAGGCACCACCGCGGAAGGTCACGACAGACTGCGCCCATCCCACCAGCTTCATCATCTCGCTGCCGTCCATATGCTGCGCAGAGAATGGAATGGTCAGCAGACCCAGCGCACACTGCACCATCAGCAGGGAGAGGATCAGGATGTCCGCTCCGGTCGTGGTAGCCCGCACGCGTGGGCTGAACAGACGACGTTTCAGCAGCAGCAGCCCACCCACCAGGGTCATCACGCCGCAGGCGCCACCGGCGAGCATCGCCATCTTCTGCTTCACTTCAATCGGCAGCCACGCTTCGTACATCCAGTGCGGCGTCAGCATCCCCAGGAAATGACCGGCGAAAATACCCAAAATCCCGATGTGGAACAGGTTTGACGCCAGGTTCATCCCTTTACGATCCAGCATCTGGCTGGAGGCAGCACGCCAGGTGTACTGGCCATAGTCATAACGCAGCCAGCTTCCCACCAGGAACACGGTGCCCGCGATATACGGGTAAATGTCAAAGAAGAACATATTCAGGAAGTGCATTAGTGCTGTCCTCCGTTAGAGATATTCAAATATTGCGGAGCCACCGCTCCGGCAAAACGACGCTGATGCGCGGAGATTTCAGATTCGCCACAGCTCTGGTCAGCAAAGAATTTCACCTGTTCTTCTTCCCAGACGGCATCCAGTGCTTGTGGGGTGTCGTCACGGGCTTCATCCGCAATTTTTTCCGCCACTTTTTGACTGTCAACCGAGGCGTTAGCCAGTTTCACCAGCAAATCGAACAGGACTGCATAATTGCTCTCACGTTGCTGGAGACGTGCGCCGAGCAACGCCAGAATGGGAGCGATGTCCTGCAACCCGCCCAGCGCTTCCTCTTTCGGCAGCTGCGCCAGATATTCCAGGTACAGAGGCAGGTGATCCGGCAGCTCGCGGCTGTCGAGTTGCAAACCGTGCTGCTCGTACTGGGCCATCAGATCCACCATCGCCTGACCACGGTCGCGGGATTCACCGTGAACGTGTTCGAACAGCAATAGAGACGTGGCACGACCACGGTCAAACAGCTGGCTGTAGTCCGCCTGCGCATCAAGAAGATCGCGCGCCAGCAGGTCGCGGAGGAAAATGCCCAGCGTCTGGGCATCCTCTTTATCCAGGTTTTCAGATGACGCGAGTGCATCAAAGAGTTCCTGTTGATGCTGCACAAGCGCAGCATCAGGGTACTCGAGCAGACGCGAAACAATGACGAGTTCAATCATTGGTGCGGCTCCGTTTTGCTGGTCACATCCATCGCGTCGATGCGGCGGCTGTTGAACAGGTTGAATTTGCTGTCTGACCCGTGGCAACCGTCGCCAAAGGTAAAGCCACACCCACTTTTCTCCGGGAAGGCCTCGCGAGCCAGCTCGCGGTGACTGCTCGGCACCACGAAACGATCTTCGTAGTTAGCGATTGCCAGATAGCGGTACATCTCCTGCGCCTGCGCTTCGGTCAGGCCGACCTCTTCCAGCGCGCGGGTATCGTTAACGCCGTCAACGGTTTCCGCACGTTTGAAGTGACGCATCGCCAGCATACGTTTCAGCGCCAGCAGCACCGGCTGGGTATCCCCTGCGGTGAGCAGGTTGGCCAGATACTGAACCGGAATACGCAGGCTTTCCACGTCCGGCAGAATGCCGTTGCTGCCCAGTTCACCTGCGTCAGCCGCAGACTGAATAGGAGACAGAGGCGGCACGTACCAGACCATCGGCAACGTGCGGTATTCCGGGTGCAGCGGCAGCGCCAGCTTCCAGTCCATCGCCATTTTGTACACCGGGGACTGCTGTGCGGCGTCAATCACGCTCTGCGGAATACCGTCTTTCAGCGCCTGCTCGATCACCTTCGGATCGTTCGGATCGAGGAAGACGTCCAGCTGACGCTGATACAGATCTTTCTCGTTCTCGGTGCTTGCGGCATTTTCAATCGCATCCGCGTCGTACAGCAGCACGCCGAGGTAGCGGATACGCCCTACGCAGCTCTCTGAGCAGACGGTCGGCATACCGGCTTCGATACGCGGGTAGCAGAAGATACACTTCTCAGACTTACCGCTCTTCCAGTTAAAGTAGATTTTTTTGTACGGGCAGCCGGTGATGCACATACGCCAGCCGCGGCACTTGTCCTGGTCGATCAGCACAATGCCATCTTCTTCACGCTTGTAGATGGCGCCGCTTGGGCAGGTCGCCACGCACGCCGGGTTAAGGCAGTGTTCGCACAGGCGCGGCAGATACATCATGAAAGTGTTTTCGAACTGGCCGTACATCGCCTTCTGCATGTTCTCGAAGTTCTGGTCTTTGGCGCGTTTTTCGAACTCGCCGCCCAGAATTTCCTCCCAGTTTGGACCGCTGGTAATTTTGTCCATGCGCTTACCGGTGATCAGCGAGCGAGGACGGGCGATCGGCTGGTGTTTGCTTTCCGGCGCGTTGTGCAGGTTCTGATAGTCGTAATCAAACGGCTCGTAGTAATCGTCGATGCCCGGCAGATGCGGGTTAGCAAAGATTTTACCGAGCAGCATCGCACGGTTACCCATGCGCGGTTGCAGTTTGCCGTTGATTTTACGGATCCAGCCGCCCTTCCACTTCTCCTGGTTTTCCCAGTCGGTCGGGAAGCCGGTGCCCGGCTTACTTTCCACGTTGTTGAACCAGGCGTACTCCATACCTTCACGGCTGGTCCAGACGTTTTTACAGGTGACTGAGCAGGTATGACAGCCGATGCATTTATCCAGATTCAGCACCATGCCGACTTGTGAACGAATTTTCATTTTACGCTCTCCTGTACCTGGTCATTACCTTCGCCATCTAACCAGTTAATATTCTTCATCTTACGTACCACCACGAACTCATCGCGGTTTGATCCTACA
>NZ_JABMCU010000010.1:0-46592 GCF_013179605.1 Enterobacter sp. CM29
AACGCCTGACGGTCAGCCAAACATCGGCAGCATCAGGTAGAGCTTAATGACCAGCGCGTTGACGATATCAATGAAGAATGCGCCCACCATCGGCACCACCAGAAACGCCATGTGCGACGGGCCGAACCGTTCGGTGATCGCCTGCATATTCGCGATGGCCGTTGGTGTCGCTCCCAGACCAAATCCACAGTGACCCGCAGCCAGTACCGCCGCATCATAGTTTTTGCCCATCATGCGCCAGGTAACAAAGATGGCATACAGCGCCATAAACACGGCCTGTACCGCCAGGATCGCCACCATCGGCAGCGCCAGCGAGGCCAGTTCCCACAGCTTGAGGCTCATCAGCGCCATCGCCAGGAACAGCGACAGGCTGACGTTCCCCAGGACGGACACCGCGCGTTCGAAGACGCGGTAGAAGCCCATCTGCGCCAGACCGTTGCTCAGGATCACCCCGATAAACAGCACGCAGACAAAGGTTGGCAGTTCGAAAGCCGTTCCCGCCAGCCATTGCGCAACGATTTTGCCCACGGTGAGGCAGATGGCAATCATGGCGATGGTTTCAATCATCACCAACGAGGTGATGCTGCGACCAACGTCCGGTTTTTCGAACGCGGTCGGCACCATTTCATCGTCTGGTCTGCCTTCCGGCGTAGTGGAATGTTTCACCAGATAGCGCGCCACCGGGCCGCCAATCAGCCCGCCAAGCACCAGGCCAAAGGTCGCGCAGGCCATTGCCACTTCCGTTGCGTTTTCAAAGCCATAGCGTTCGATGAACAGCTTGCTCCACGCCGCGCCCGTTCCGTGGCCACCTGACAGGGTAATCGACCCCGCCAGCAGACCCATCAGCGGATCCAACCCCAGCAGCGACGCCATACCGATGCCGATGGCGTTTTGCATCAGCAGCAGGCCCACCACAACAATCAGAAACACGCCCAGCACCTTGCCGCCTGAACGCAGGCTTGCGAGGTTAGCGTTCAGGCCGATAGTGGCAAAGAAGGCCAGCATCAACGGATCTTTCAGGGACATATCAAAATCAATTTCCCAACCCATGCTTTTTTTCAGCACCAGCAGGGCCAGCGCCACCAGCAATCCACCGGCGACAGGTTCAGGAATGGTGTACTTTTTCAGAAAGGAAACACTGTGTACCAGCTTGCGACCAAGCAGAAGAACCAGCGTTGCGGCAACAAGGGTCGACAACGTATCGAGATGAATCATAAAAGGCTCCTGTTATGCGCGTGTTCCATACACACGCGGCGTTATCCTGGGCCGGGTGATGCTCGTCATGAGCCGCCGGCGCGAAAAGTGTAATTTTTTTTTCCTGTTCGTTGTAGAAAACCTGCTCACACCGGCAGATTTTCTCTCTTTTTTTTGCTGGCAATCGTTTGCTTTTACCAGGTGGTCAGCTAAAATGCCCGCTTTTCCACCGTGGGATTGCCGCCGATGTCTGTTAACACTCTGGAGTCTGCTGATGCGCAACCGATTGCGCAGAAGCAAAACAGTGAACTGATTTACCGCCTTGAAGATCGTCCCCCGCTACCTCAAACCCTGTTTGCCGCCTGCCAGCATCTGCTGGCGATGTTCGTTGCGGTCATCACGCCGGCTCTGCTGATTTGTCAGGCGCTGGGGTTACCGGCGCAGGATACGCAACACATCATCAGTATGTCTCTGTTCGCTTCCGGTGTAGCCTCCATCATTCAAATTAAAGCCTGGGGTCCGGTGGGTTCGGGGTTGCTGTCGATTCAGGGCACCAGCTTTAACTTTGTGGCGCCGCTGATCATGGGCGGTACGGCACTGAAAACCGGCGGCGCAGATGTCCCGACGATGATGGCGGCGCTTTTCGGCACCCTGATGCTGGCAAGCTGCACAGAGATGATCATCTCCCGCGTTCTGCACCTTGCGCGCCGGGTGATCACCCCGCTGGTCTCCGGCGTGGTGGTGATGATTATCGGCCTGTCGCTGATTCAGGTGGGTCTGACCTCCATCGGGGGCGGCTACGCGGCAATGAGCGACCATACCTTCGGCGCGCCGAAAAACCTGCTGCTGGCAGGCGTGGTGCTGGCGATCATTATTCTGCTTAACCGCCAGCGTAACCCGTACCTGCGCGTGGCTTCGCTGGTGATCGCCATGGCGGCCGGTTACCTGCTGGCGTGGGCGCTGGGCATGCTGCCGGAAAACACCACCCCAACCAACAGCGCGTTGATTACCGTGCCAACGCCGCTCTACTACGGCCTGGGCATTGACTGGAGTCTGCTCCTGCCACTGATGCTGGTCTTTATGATCACCTCGCTGGAAACCATTGGCGATATCACTGCCACCTCCGACGTGTCCGAGCAGCCGGTCTCCGGCCCGCTGTACATGAAACGTCTGAAAGGCGGCGTGCTGGCGAACGGACTGAACTCGTTTGTCTCGGCGGTGTTCAACACATTCCCGAACTCCTGCTTCGGCCAGAACAATGGCGTGATCCAGTTGACCGGTGTGGCCAGCCGCTACGTGGGCTTCGTGGTGGCGCTGATGCTGGTGGTCCTCGGCCTGTTCCCGGCGGTGAGCGGGTTTGTGCAGCACATTCCCGAGCCGGTCCTGGGCGGCGCGACGCTGGTCATGTTCGGTACCATCGCGGCCTCCGGCGTGCGTATCGTCTCCCGCGAGCCGCTGAACCGCCGCGCAATCATGATTATTGCGCTGTCTCTCGCCGTAGGACTTGGCGTCTCCCAGCAGCCGTTGATTTTGCAGTTTGCCCCGGACTGGGTGAAAAACCTGCTCTCTTCCGGCATCGCCGCGGGCGGTATTACCGCTATCGTGCTGAATCTCATTTTCCCGCCTGAAAAGAACTGATCCCCACACGGCAGGCTGTCAATGCCTGCCGTGACATCTCTTTACACCATTCCCGCCTTGAGCATTGCGCATAAATCGTGCATAACACCCTTATGTGCGTTTCGCGGGAAGGAAGACCATGAAATTTATTGGAAAGCTGCTTATCTATCTTCTGGTAGCCCTGCTCATTGTAGTGCTCGCCTTTTATTTTCTGCTCCAGACCCGCTGGGGCGCATCGCAGGTCAGTAGCTGGATCACGGTGAATACCGATTACGAGCTCAACTTTGACCTGATGAATCACCGCTTTTCATCCCCTTCTCACATTCTTCTGGAAAACGTTACCTTCGGACGAGATGGCAAACCGGCCACGCTGGTCGCTAAAAAAGTGGATATTGGCTTAAGCAGCCGCCAGATCACCGACCCGCTGCATATGGACGCCATCACCCTGTTCGATGGCACGCTGAATTTATCTCCACAGACGGCGCCGCTGCCGTTCCAGGCCGATCGTCTGCAACTGAATAACATGGCCTTTAACAGCCCGAATACGGAGTGGGATCTCAGTGCGCAAAAGGTGACCGGCGGCGTCAGCCCGTGGCAGCCCGAGGCGGGGAACGTACTGGGGAAAAATGCGCAAATCCAGATGAGCGCCGGGTCGCTCACGCTCAACGGCATACCGGCCAACAACGTGCTGATTCAGGGACAACTCAACGGCAAAGAGGTGGTGCTCAATACCATCGGTGCCGATATGGCGCGCGGCTCGCTTACGGGGTCGGCTCAGCGTAATGCCGACGGTGGCTGGGTTATCGACACCCTGCGTCTGAATGAGATCCGCCTGCAAAGCGACAAATCGCTGCTGGATTTCTTCGCCCCTCTCTCCACCCTGCCTTCGTTACAGATTGGGCGGCTGGAAGTGACCGATGCCCGTCTACAGGGGCCAGACTGGGCGGTAACCGACCTCGATCTCAGCCTGCGTAACCTCACCCTGAGTAAAGGTGACTGGCAAAGCCAGGAGGGACGGTTATCCATGAACGCCAGCGAATTTATCTACGGCTCGCTGCATCTTTTTGACCCTATCCTGAACGCGGAATTCTCCCCGCAGGGCATTGCGCTGCGTCAGTTCACTTCCCGCTGGGAAGGGGGCATGGTGCGCACCTCCGGCAACTGGCTGCGCGACGGGAACGCGCTGGTGCTGGACGACGTTGCCATTGCCGGGCTGGAATATACGCTTCCGGAAAACTGGAAAACGCTGTGGATGGATCCGCTTCCGGCATGGCTGAACAGCGTGACGCTGAAAAAATTCGGCCTGAGCCGCAACCTGGTGATCGACATCGATCCGGCGTTCCCATGGCAGATCACCTCCCTCGACGGTTATGGCGCTAATCTGCGTCTGGCGCAAGACCACAAGTGGGGCGTGTGGGGCGGTAACGCAACCCTGAACGGGGCGGCAGCAACCTTTAACCGCGTCGACGTGCGACGCCCGTCGCTGGCGCTGAATGCCAACGCCGCAACGGTAAACATTACCGACCTGAGCGCCTTTACCGAGAAAGGGATCCTGGAAGCGACCGCCACCGTGTCACAGCTGCCACAGCGACAAACCACCGTGAGCCTGAACGGGCGCGGCGTACCACTCAACGTCTTGCAGCAGTGGGGCTGGCCAGCGCTGCCGATTGCGGGCGACGGCAATATTCAGCTCACCGCCAGCGGCAGCGTGCAGGCCAATGCGCCGCTGAAGCCGACGGTGAACGGGAAGCTGAGCGCGGTAAATATGGATAAACAGCAGGTGCAGCAGACGATGACCGGCGGGATGGTGTCGGCGGTGGCTCCGGCACAGTAAAAAGCCGGGTGGCGGCTTCGCCTTACCCGGCCTACGAGGTTTTGGTTCCCTCTCCCCGTGGGTGAGGGCATCAGACCGCATAATTACCGTAGGCCCGGTAAGCGAAGCGCCACCGGGCATTTTTCCAGCTCAGAGGTGGATCACCACCTCATCCCCCTCGGCTTTCACCACCACACCCCACTCGCTGCCCGCATGTGAACCGCCTTTCACGCCGCCAACCTTTTGCACGTTGCGCAAGCAGACGGACCAGTTACGCGCCTCGCCTGTACCCGTAAAGGTCACGACGTCGCCCTGACGTGACGCCTTCAGCGTAAACACCACAGAACCGTCCGCCGCAGGCACTTCGCTTACCGCCGTTGCGCCATCGCTCAGGTTGAAGAGCTGGAAGGTTGTCCCCTCGTGCCACGCATAGTCCGGCTTCTGGTTATTATTGCCGAGCGCCAGCAGCGTGTTGTCGCGCACATAGACCGGCAGGCTCTGGAAATCGTGCTGCTGCTTATGCCAGCGGCTGCCCTCGATTTCATCGTTGTGCCACAGGTGCGTCCAGCGCCCTTCCGGCAGCCAGAACTGCACGTCGCCCGCCTCGGAGAACACCGGCGCCACCATCATCGAATCCCCCAGCATGTACTGGCGGTCGAGGTAATCGCACGCCGGATCGTCCGGGAACTCCAGCATCATCGCCCGCAGCATCGGCGTGCCGAACTCGCGGGCCAGCGCAGCCTGACGATACAGGTACGGCATCAGCTGGCATTTCAGCTGGGTGAAGTGGCGCACCACGTCGCAGGACTCGTCATCGTACGCCCACGGCACACGGTAGGATTTGCTGCCGTGCAGGCGGCTGTGGCTGGAGAACAGCCCGAAAGCGCACCAGCGCTTATAGACGTGCGCCGGAGCGGTGTTTTCGAACCCGCCGATATCGTGGCTCCAGAATCCGAAGCCGGACAGGCCAATCGACAGCCCGCCGCGCAGGCTTTCCGCCATCGATTCATAGTTGGCGTAGCAGTCGCCGCCCCAGTGCACCGGGAACTGTTGCGCTCCCACGGAGGCAGAACGGGCAAACAGCACCGCCTCTTCTTCTCCCACCGTCTCTTTCAGCACGTTCCACACCAGTTCGTTGTAGATGTAGGCGTAATGGTTGTGCATCTTCTGCGGATCGGAACCGTCAAACCACTGGACGTCCGTCGGGATACGCTCGCCGAAGTCGGTCTTGAAGCAGTCGACGCCGATCGCCACCAGGCCTTTCAGCTTGTCGGCATACCACCGGCACGCGTCCGGGTTGGTGAAGTCGTAGATCGCCAGCCCCGGCTGCCATTTGTCCCACTGCCACAGGGAGCCGTCCGGGCGCTTGAGCAGGTAGCCCTTCTCTTTCAGCTCACGGAAGATCGGCGATTTCTGGCCGATGTACGGGTTGATCCACACGCAGACCTTCAGCCCTTTCTCTTTCAGGCGGCGGATCATCCCTTCCGGGTCGGGGAAGGTCACCGGGTCCCACTCAAAATCGCACCACTGGAAGGCTTTCATCCAGAAGCAGTCGAAGTGGAACACGTGCAGCGGCAGGTCGCGCTCGGCCATGCCGTCGATAAAGCTGTTGACCGTCGCTTCGTCGTAGTTGGTGGTGAAGGAGGTGGTCAGCCACAGGCCGAACGACCACGCAGGCGGCAGCGCCGGACGGCCGGTGAAGCGGGTATAGCGGTTCAGCACTTCTTTCGGCGTCGGGCCGTCGATCACGAAGTACTCCAGATACTCCCCTTCCACGCTGAACTGCACTTTGGAGACTTTTTCAGAGCCGACTTCAAACGAGACATTTTCCGGGTGATTCACCAGCACGCCGTAGCCGCGGTTGGTCAGGTAGAACGGGATATTTTTGTAGGACTGCTCGGTGCTGGTGCCCCCGTCGCGGTTCCAGGTTTCGACCGTCTGGCCGTTGCGCACCAGGGCGGTAAAGCGCTCGCCCAGGCCGTAGACCGTTTCCCCCACGCCGAGATCCAGCCGCTCGAACACGTAATTGCGGTCGGTGTTGCTGTCCTGCACGTAGCCGTTGTTTTTCAGCTGGCTGCCGGTAATGCGCTGGCCGTTGCGCAGGAAATCCAGCGCCCAGAACTCGCCTTTGGTGACGCGCACGCTGGCGCTGCCGCTTTTCAGCTCGGCAAATTCGGCGTTGTTTTCAATCTCAACTTTTACATCCTTCAGAACGTTCAGCGGATAGTGCGGGCCGTTGTTCAGCGCGCCCTGGAAGTGCTCAATGCGCACCCCGACAATCCCTTCCTGCGGAGCAAACAGGCGCACCGTGAACATCAACGTGTCGAGCTGCCAGGTGCGTTCGCGCACGTCACGCGGCGCCACATACACCACCAGGTCATTGCCCTGCTGCTCCACGTCGAACACCTGTACCGGATACGTCACGTTAAGGCCCGGTTGGATAAGCCAGTTTCCATCACTGATTTTCATGCTTACGTCCTCTTAGTTCTGCAATTCTTTACTGACCGGCAGGTTTTCAAACTCCTGCTGATTGCGGCGCGCACCCTGCGCCAGCTCGCGCAGGATTTTGGTCAGGAAGGGGGTTTTCAGCGTGTAGTAGCGTTTGGCGATAATGGCGCTCAGCACGTAGCAGATCGCCGGAGCCAGCGTAAACAGACCGATAATGATGCTGATGGTCGCGCTGTTCTGGGTCTTGGCTGCCGCGTCGTAGCCACCGCCTGCCAGCATCCAGCCGATCATCGCCCCGCCCAGCGCCAGGCCGAGTTTCAGCACGAACAGCGTGCCCGCAAAGCTGATGCCGGTCAGACGTTTGCCGTTAGTCCATTCGCCGTAGTCGACGGTATCGGACATCATGACCCACTGAATCGGCGTCACCAGTTGGTGCAGCACGCCGATAACGAAGATGAAGCCGAACATCAGCACGGTGGCATGCATCGGCACGAAGAACATCGCCACGCTGACCACCGCCAGCGCGGCGTTGGTCCACCAGAAAATGCTGACCTTGCACTTCCAGTCGGTGAGCGGTTTCGCCAGCGCCGAGCCAATCAGGTTGCCGACGCAGTAGGTCGTCAGGAACGCGACGAACACTTCCGGCGAGCCCATGATCCAGGTGCAGTAGTACATCATCGCGCCGCCGCGCACGCAGACGGCGAGGATGTTGAGGATGGTCAGCACGCCGACGATGCGCCACTGGTCGTTTTGCCAGATATCACGCAGATCTTCACGCATGGAGGTGGTGCTCGGCGGCACCTGGATGCGCTCTTTGGTGGTGAAGAAGCAGAACGCCAGCATCAGGAACGCGACCACCGACAGCACGGCGATCCCGCCCTGGAAGCCGAAGGCTTTGTCATCCCCGCCAATCAGGTTCACCAGCGGCATCATCAGCACCGTGGAGAGCATGCCGCCCGCCGTCGCCAGCACAAAGCGCCAGGACTGGAGGGAGATACGCTGCGTCGGGTCGTTGGTAATTACGCCGCCCAGCGCGCAGTAGGGGATGTTGACCACGGTATAGAGCAGGGTCAGCAGCGTGTAGGTGATGGCTGCGTAAACCATTTTGCCGTTGAGGCTGAGGTCCGGCGTGGTGTAGGCCAGCACGCAGACGATGCCGAACGGGATAGCGCCGAACAAAATCCACGGGCGGAACTTACCCCAGCGGCTGCGGGTGCGGTCGGCAATCAGCCCCATGCAGGGGTCGGAGATCGCATCCAGCGCGCGCGCCAGCAGGAACATAGTGCCGACAAACCCGGCGGGAATACCAAAAATATCGGTGTAGAAAAACATCATGTAAAGCATGACGTTATCAAAAATGATATGGCTGGCGGCGTCTCCCATGCCGTAGCCAATCTTCTCTTTTACTGACAGTACTTCGCTCATATTTTTATCCTTCACGCTGTAGGGGGCGCTGAGACCGGTTGCATTGGTTTTAAACCATTGTTTCAGGAGCGGGTATTGCGTTTTCTGGTTAAGAGATTACGTTTCTTGTTTTTTGTGATCGGGATAAAAGTTGATGAGCACGAAATGCTAACCTGAGGATTTTCTTAAGAATTAGCTGAAACAGGGGGATTCAGGTCAAAAGAGAGGTGAAAAAAGTGGTGTGGGGTATGTGGTAAATGCCTGAAAGTAGCTATAATGCGCCCCGCCTCCATGTAGCAATGCAGGCGCGGAAGATCGTCATCTCCGGTGAGGTGGCTGGACTTCAAATCCAGTTGGGGGCGCCAGCGTTCCCGGGCAGGTTCGACTCCTGTGATCTTCCGCCAAAATTCATATAATTAATTTTTTCAAATATCCATTCTTAAAGCATATAATATTTTTATAACTATCACTCAGGAAGTGTTATATGAACATATTATTTGGCATGGAAACAAAAGATATAATTATGACAGCAGCAGTTATTGTTGGCCCTGTTCTTGCTGTTCAAATACAAAAAACATTAGAGCAATTCAGAGAAAGAAAACAAAGCCGCTTATCGATATTCAGAACTTTAATGTCTACCAGAGCTCAAAGATTGCATAGAGAACATGTGCAAGCATTAAATATGATCGATCTAGAATTTTATGGAAGAAAACTCCCAATAATAAGAATCAGATATCAAACTAAGAAAGAACAAACTGTTACTCATGCCTGGAAAAGTTATAATAGCCATCTAAATAAAATTAATGACTACCCAGATATTAATATTTGGATATCCAAATCCGATGATCTTTTTACTGACTTGCTCTACGCTCTTTCACAAGCAATGAATTACGATTTTGATAAAGTACAATTACAAAGAGACTGCTATAGGCCAATTGCTCATGGCGATTTAGAAACAACACAAGCAAATATCTTAAAAGGGCTAGAAAAAGTTTTCTCTGGCGATACAGCCTTACCGATGTTCATCACTAATGCCCCCATGAATAATTCAAATCAGAATGATGAAGTCATGCCTGAAACTACAACTGATTGCGATACAGAAACACGCTGACATATTCATGCTTTCGGTGAAATACCCTTAGCTCGTAACGCCTCCCTCGCCAGTTCCTTCAACCAACTGGCGAGGCTCACCCCTTCTTGAGCCGCCACAGCATCCAACTGCTCCTTCAATGCCGGATCAATACGCATCTTAAACTGCGGAGACTGCCCGCCGCCTTTTGGTTTTTTTTCGCGCGATATGATTGACATGAGGCCACCTATCCATCTACCCTGATACATATAGGAGGCCACCTAAACCTCCTGTATTTGCAACGCCCCGATGTGCGGGAACACAACCGGAGCGTCTAACCTCACCAACTATCAAGGAGTTGATTATGGCTGATTCGCATTCTACCCCAGACACCGACCAATCCGGAACCGAGCATTCGTTAATTGTGGGATACCGCCCGAATGTTTACGACAAATCCACGCCGAAAATCATCCTTTCCGGCAAATGGCTACGCGCCGCAGGTTTTGATACCGGACAGCAGGTCACAGTAAAGGTCATGAAAGGATGCATCGTTCTGGTGGCGTATAACGAGCAGGAGCAGCGTTTGCAGGACGATTATAAACGGACGAAAGCAAAGCTTATTGAGATAGAGGACGCGCTTGCAGCGATCCAAATTCCACATGCTGGAAAGCGCCTCGCAAAATCAAATACAAACCACCTGGCTTAGCGGCTGTTTCTGGCATACTACCTGCCTGGTGCATTAGATGTGGAGGCGACATGGCAGATAAAGACGTAATCCAATCCCCGGCAGGCGAATTTGTTATGTTTGCCAGTGATGATGGAACGGTTCGCATCACATGTCGCTTTGAACATGAAACACTCTGGCTGTCGCAAGCAGCCATTGCGTCTCTTTACCAGGTCACTCCTCAAGCTATTACTCAGCATATTAAAGCTATTTACGAAGAAGGTGAGCTTGAACAAAAAGCAACTTGTAAGTCTTACTTACAAGTTCAGCAAGAAGGACAATCGCAACACATTTCACTATTGCCTTCCCGGCTTCCTCGCTTTCGGTTAGGGCAGATCAGGCGCTCCAGGAATAACTGGTAAATGGCTTTGTTATGGATAACAAGTGCCTGAAGAATCTTCCAGTCGGATCATCCGCCCTATATGATCATTTCGAAGAAACGCTGGAAAGCGCCTCGCAGTTTCTCACTTGCACCATCCGTTTGATATCTCTTCTTTGTCATACTCCTGCCACTCACGCCCCGGCTGCCACTGACAGCCATTGCATTTATTAACTACAGCTTATATTCTTTTTATAAGCTACAGCTTATCATGGCCGAAAGCATGTGGACGGTACTGTTTAGTAAGGTATTCGAGCAATGGTTGCTTGAACAGGAAGATGGGTTGCAGGAAAAGGTACTGGCAGACCTGTTAAATCTACAGAATTATGGACCGCGTCTTCCTCGTCCCTATGCGGATACCGTTAAGGGCTCACAGTATAAGAATATGAAAGAGTTACGTATTCAATATGCGGGTCGCCCGGTTCGTGCGTTCTTCGCGTTTGATCCTGTACGTCAGGCCATTGTGCTTTGCGCGGGCGATAAGCGTAATGACAAAACCTTTTATGAAAAACTGATTCGCATTGCAGATGCCGAATTCACCCTTCATCTGACAAGCCTGGAGGCAGCCAAGTGAAAACCTTAAATGAAGTGATTGCGTCACGCTCACCGGAAAGCCAACAGCGCATTCAGGAGATGGCAGAGGAAATGTTCCTCGAAACCGGCCTGCAACTTCTGCGTGAAGAGCTCCAGCTCTCGCAAAAACATGTCGCCGATCTTATGGGCGTAAGTCAACCTGCGGTAACACAGCTGGAGCAGCGTGGAAACGATCTGAAGATTGCTACGCTTAAGCGTTACATCGAAGCGATGGGCGGAAAACTTAGCATTAACGTGGAACTACCCACTGGCAAGCAGGTTGCGTTTCATCTCTAGCGCGATTGTATCTGTAGTTGATGGCGCAACTATATAAGCCGCATTTTACATCCACCTCAGAAAATTAATTCTGCGACGTGCGCCACACCCCAGGCGTACAACCATACTCCGTCTGAAAATGACGAATAAAGTGCGCGCAGTCGCTGAATCCCATCCGCTGCGCAATATCCGTCACGCTTTGCTGCGAGTTCTTCAGCAGCCAGCAAGCATAGCGCAGTCTGGCGCTGCGGATAAATTCGCGGGCCGTTTTGCCGAATTCTGCGTGGAACAGACGGTTGAGCTGGCGTTCACTCAATGCCACTTCTCGCGCAAGCCCGGCGGTGGTGAGCGGCCGGGTCAGGAACTGTTCTATCAGCATGACGGCGCGGCGCAACCGCGAGTCAGGGATAAGCGCAAGATTCGCCGGACGTGGGGTGGCAATTTCATGCGGAACGAGCGACAAACGCTGACAGGTGGTGCTGGCGATATCATCCCCGGCATGGGCGCGGATAAGCTCAGTTGCCAGCGTCAGGGTGGAAATACCGCCCGGGCAGGTCAGCACATCACCATCGTCGATGAAATCATACCCTTGCTCAGCATAAACCAGCGGGAAAGCCTGCCGAAATGCATCAAGGTGGAAAGGATGGATGGACGCTCGTCGTTCATTCAGCAATCCTTCCTGTGCGAGGACAAAACTGCCGGTGCCAATGCCAATGAGCGGAACCCCGGCATGGTGGGCATGTGCCAGATACGCTTTATCCCCCTGATACCCTAAGTCCAGATACTGCAATTCACCGCCGATAACAGCAAGGTAGTTAAAACTGTCCGGCGGCCCATGGGGAGAATCCGGCCTCATGATAATCCCCGCATTGCTGATAATCGGGATATCAGGGAATTCACTTATCAGGCTGATTTTAAATGCTAATTTATCCTGAGCTTTCGCTGCATAACGCAGCGCCTCCAGCAACCCGGAGACGGCCAGGAGTGAATAACGGGGCCATAATATCAACCCAATATGCAGACACTTTTCCGGTACTGATTTCCCCCCATCGGAGGAGTCAAATACACTTTTCATTTACTTGCCAAATTTAAAATTAATTACATTATCGCAACATGATCTGTCGCACTTTATATTTCTAAGATAATCCTGATATTTTAAATCAAGCATAAATGAGACGGGAGGAAAATATAATGTTTTTCTCGTTTATATCATTCTTTTTTTGAACCACGACACACATATGTCGGTAATGTTCCTAAGGTAAAGATATAGTTACCATTATGTTGTTCATTGATCCGCATATAAATACTCTTGCCCGGATAGACAAAAAACTGCGGTTCATATTTTTCCAGCCAGCTGTCGTCGACATTATCGTCCGGGAACGTCATATTTTTTTCTGACGTCAGCAAATAGAGATGATCCTGTCTCTCCACCCGAAAGGAAATTTTCCTGTCGATGGTTTTACCCGGATCGCTCTTCGCCCGGCCATTCATGCTCAGGGTGCCGAATTTCCCGTCGAAGGTGTAATTCAGCCAGACCGTCAGCGTCTCATCCGGATGGTGCTGTACCAGATTAGCCTGGCATGAAAAAGGCTGAACGTAAGTTCGGTGCCACAGGTAATAGCCCGTCAGCACGCCTGCCGTGACGAGGCCCGTCACGATGATATACAGCATCTGCCGAAAACGAGTCATGCTAGCTATCCTTCAGGAAATAATCAGATATACAGCGGTTCGGTTCTTTCATTGGCCGGTCGCAGCGAATAACCGACGCACGAGGAAGCAGAGCGTACCAGCTGATGTAAACCCAGGGATATTGCGCGCATTCAGCCTTGAATTGTTCCACATAGGTCAGCGCGGAAGCGCGTTCAGCGTGGGTCTGAATGTCGTTCGCAAGATAAACGCGACAGGCCCCGACGGATGCCGCAAAACGGTAATCCTCAACAAACCGGTTTTCTGTGGCGCTCATATATCCCGTCACGCCTGCCCCGGCCAGGATGATCAATAGCCCCATGACGACAGCCAGCCAGCGCGTGGGCTTCCTGGCAACGGGCGTTGCTGGCGCGGAAGATGTTGCTACCTCCTCGATCGCTGGTGCCTCCACACATTGTCCCTCTGCGGGTTGAGGCGCGACAGGCGAAGACTCTCTGACGGTTATTTGCGTGTCGCTTGCCAGCGTCAGCCCAATACGGGGAATGGTAACGATAGGGTCAGTTTCAAAACCAATCTTTTTGAGCCCTTTGCGCAGGATGGAGATGTTCTGGTAATAGGTATTGGAGGAGACAAGCATGCCGCGGCTTTGCCAGACAATATCAAGGAACTCTTGCTGAGTGACAATCGACCCCGCTCTGTCGATTAATAACAACAGGCATCGGCCTGCTGGCGAATTTAACACAACCACACGGTCAGGATTGTTGATATCACGTAACGTGCTGGCCGCAGGATGAAATTCGACGATATTATTTATAATGTAATGCTTATGCATAGGGGCAGTATGAATTCTCCGGTTAACAGATGTTGAACCTGAGTCACCGCATGTATGTGATGACATTCGCGTCGGGATTAATGTGACTGATTAACGGCATGCTGTATATCTTCGCCATTGGCGAAAAATCTTAATTTATATTTCATCCCTTAAGCTTCACTGAACCTGCATAAGAACTCAACCCTTGTAGAATGCGGCTTGCAGAGCCGATTCATCCGCGATCATCCTCATTATGATGTTTTGTGAAGTGAATTTCCGCTCCACAGAAGTATCTGACTATCGACAGCATCTCTTTTATCAGAGCCTCTCCTTTTGGCGCTCTCATCGCCTCTTGACATTGACAAATATCTACATAAAAAAACATTGTACGCCACGGACATGCGTGTCTGAAATATTCAGTACTCTTAAGCCTTAAGTTTTCTCAACCTGACAAATATCAATAATTTACATGGTTTTTGTATGCTTTTCAGCCACCTCTCTATCAGTTTTTATCGATGATAACATTCGTAAATTGTTATTCCCCGTCAGCAACTTCACACCCGCACTGACACCAGACGACAAACTCCTTACAAAACATTTATCAAAGCTAAATTTTCATTAAAAATAGCGGCTATCATAATTTACAGAAAGCGAAGCGGAATAAGACCAATCAGAGGGAAGCGTCGTAACCGGTCTCGATCTTAGTAATTAATACAATTTTAGATTAATTCAGATTACCTCTTTATTGGCCGACGTATAGTAGGCCTACACTATGCAATACGTCATTGCTTCGAGAATACTGGCGATACCCTTATAAATAATTCGCCTGATTACTATTATAAATCGAGGAATAACATGACGAACAATAACCAAATAACACAGCATATTACTGTTGCATTGATGGGAGGCGATCATTATGCAAGAAACGGCATTAAAACGTTATTACGCAGCATCCGCGACGACCTTCACATCATTATCATAGAAGGAGGTTATCAGGAACTGGATAAGGCGCTGTCGTCGATTCGTATCGATATCTTATTTATATCCGGCGCAGAGAAATACCATACAGGGTATGGCTCACTGAAATATTTAAAAAAAATCAAAGCCACGCATCCAGAGGTGATTATCTGCCTGTACTCAACCTCTGCCCATTCCCTGTTATGGGCCAGGGAAGATATTGATGCCTATATCTCGCTACAGAACACGGTTTATCAGTGGCGGATAAAGCTAGCAAAAATGGTCGATAGCCATTATCGGCCCCAAAAGCAGCCAGCGGCGTTATCGCTGACGCCTGGAGAAAGGAGGGTATTAAAGGAACTCAGGAACGGACTGGATATACGTTACATCGCAGAACTGGAGAAACTTTCTTATCGCCGCGTGAGCGCTTTAAAAAGCTCAGCGATAAGGAAACTCGGGCTCAGGAATAAGACAGATTTGCTGGTCTTTTTAACCAGTTAGACCTGCCGCTTTCAGAGCAAATCTCGTAATAAAAAAACCAAGGAACCATGAAATGAAAGCACGCCTTACTTGCCAATCTCTGCTGGCATTAAGTATTGCCGCCCTGCTGCCAGCGGGCTCAGCACTGGCCGCCACCACCAGCGGCGGCACGGTTAACTTTAGCGGTAAAGTGGTGACCTCCGCCTGTGCCATCAGCGCCGGTAGCGCGAATATCGACGTCGACATGGGTGAAGTGCGTACCGCCACGCTGGCTGCCGCAGGCAGTGAAGCCAGTACCGCAAAAGCCTTCTCCATCACGCTGGAAGATTGCGAAATCGCCGATACCTCCGCGTCCACGGAAGATAACCCCATTGCCGCAACGACTGTGGCTATCACCTTCACCGGTACGCCGGACAGTACCGATGTGAATAGCCTGGCTGCGGGAGTAAACGGCGGCGCGGGCTCGGCGCAGCATGTCGCTATCCGTCTTTATGATGAACAGGGCAACGTCGTCAGGCTGGGTGAGCCGGCAGCAGCGATCCCCCTGCGTGCGGGGGCGAACACCCTGAACTTCAGCGCGAAATATTACTCCCCACTGGGCAACGCCACGGCGGGTGATGCCAGCGCGGTCGCAACCTACACCGTGACCTATTCGTAATCTTCAGGCCCGGTCTGCTGGCCGGGTCTGACTCAGCTTTCAGGAGACGCACAATGCGCGTAAACACATGGATTTGTCTGGCTGGCACGTTATGTTCATCCGCCGTGTATGCAGGCGGCGTGGGGTTGGGTGCAACGCGGCTGGTCTACGCAGGCGCGACGACGCAGACGATGATGCAGGTAAGAAATACCCACCCTGATGCCACGTTCCTGATCCAGTCATGGATGGAAGACGAGAAAGGGAGCCGTACCAACGACTTCGTCATCACGCCGCCGCTGTACGTCATGAAGCCCGCCAGCGAAAGCGCGGTGAAAATCATGTTCAGCGGCAACGCACTGCCAGCCGATCGCGAAACGCTGTACTGGATGACGGTCAAAGCTATCCCACAGCAGGTTAAAAACGGTTCCGGCAATTCGCTGCAATTCGCCTCTGCCAACCGCATCAAGGTCTTTTATCGCCCTGAGTCGCTTCGGGAAGGCGCAGGAGAGGCATGGAAAAACCTTGCAGGCGCCTACCGCGCGGGCAAGGTCACGCTGACCAACCCAACGCCGTATTACCTCACCACCATTAACCTGAAAATTGATGGCAGGCCGGTGTCGCCCGTCATGGTGCCGCCGAAAGCCAGCGTGACGCTGGCAGACACCTTCAGCCATGCGAGCAGCATGAGCTACCAGACGATTAACGATTATGGGGCCTGGACGCCCGTCACCCGCACGTCATTGTCCCAATAATAAAAACAGTAAGGCGTGACCACATGAAAATTAAAATCCTGTGCGCCACGGCGATCGCCCTGGTGATTCGGCAAGCCGTGGCTGCCGAAAGCGAGCTGCACTTTAATCCTGCGTTTCTCAACGGCGAGCGCGCCAACAGTGCCGATCTCGCCTGGGTCAACGCCGGGAGCGCGTTGCCGCCGGGCGAGTACAATCTTAACGTGTATATCAACACCCAGTTCGCGTTCACAGGTAACGTCACGTTTCGCGTCGCTGAAAACACCGCCGGTGAAGCCCTGCCGTGCCTTACACCTGCGCAATTCGCCGCACTTGGCATCGACAGCCGTCAGGCGAAAGGGGGTGAGCTGTCGCCTGCGCAGCGCTGCATTTTTTTAACCCGGTCGTTCGCCGATACCCGGTTTGATTTTGACCAGAGGACGCTTACCCTCAACTTCACCGTACCGCAAAGCGCGATGCGCGCTCTGCCGCGCGGGTACGTCAGCCCGGAGAGCTGGGAATCCGGCATCCCTGCCGCGTGGCTGAACTATGTGGTCAATGGCGCGAATAATGACTACCGGGGCGAGACGCGCACGCGGGAACAACAGCTGTTTGTGAGCCTGAACAGCGGCGCCAACCTGGGCGCATGGCGGCTGCGTGATTTCACCACGTGGACCAAAGAGAGTAACGAGCTCACCCACGTCCAGACCTGGCTACAGCGGGATATCCGCGCCCTGCGTGCCCAGGTTTATGCCGGTGAAACGTTCACCTCATCGCAGGTGTTTGACGCCGTTGGCCTGCGTGGGATTGCCCTGAAGACCGATGACAATATGTTGCCCGCCAGCCTGAGCGGTTACGCGCCTGAAGTGCGCGGCATTGCGCGCAGCAATGCCACGGTGACGGTTCGCCAGAACGGTAACGTTATCTATCAAACCTCGGTTCCGCCGGGGGCGTTTGTGCTGAAAGATCTCTATCCGACCTCTTCCGGCGGCGATCTCGCGGTCACCATTCAGGAGAGCGACGGCAGCCAGACGCAATACACCCTGCCCTTTGCCAGCGTGCCGAATCTGGTGCGTAACGGTCAGGTGAAATATGCTCTGGGGGCCGGGAAATACCGCCCTGCGGGCAATCAGATCTCGCCCTCCTTCGCGCAGGGCGAGCTGTTCCTGGGCTGGCGATACGGTCTCACGTTTTATGGCGGGGCGCAGTTTTCCGATCGCTACAACGGCCTGGCCTTCGGTATCGGGCAGAATCTCGGCCGCTTTGGCGCCTACTCCCTCGACCTCACCCATGCCCGCAGCCAGCTGGCTGATAATCAGCACTACACCGGGGATTCGGTGCGCCTGCGGTACAGCAAGCTGCTGAACGATATCGGTACGCGGGTCAATTTCTTCTCGCTGCGTTACTCAACGGCAGGGTTTTATACCCTCAGCGATACCACTTACAAAGGCATGGCGGGCGGAGCGCCAGAACAGACCGTAGAAGACGATGGCACCGTCACCACTCACTACGACACGGTTTACAACCTGCATATGTCGCGTAAGGCAAAAAATCAGCTGCTGTTGTCGCAGCCGATGGGCGAATACGGCGCGCTGTCTCTGTCCTGGGATCAACAAACCTACTGGAATACGTCAAAAACCACGCAAAGTTTGCAGTTCGCGTGGAACGCAACGTTTCGTAATCTGTCGCTTGGCATCAGCGCCCAGCGTAGCTCTAGCCTGTACGACAACAAGAAAGACAATATCCTTGCGTTGTCCCTGTCGGTGCCGCTGGGTAACCCGGCGCTGTCGACCCGTCTCCGTTTTACCGCTACCCATGCGGATCCCGCTGGCACCACCGCCAGTACCGGTGTCAGTGGTTATCTGCCGGGACAGGAGAATCTTTTCTATAGCGTCAACCAGCGCTACAGCGCGCAGCAGCACTACGGCGGCGATGCCGCGCTGCAATACGAGGGCGCGTGGGGAGACTATAACCTGGGCTACAGCTACGCCGGTAACTCCCGCAACCTCAGCTACGGGATGAGCGGCGGCGCGGTGCTGCATGAGGATGGCCTGACGCTGAGCCAGCCGCTCGGGAACACCAATATCCTGGTGAAAGCCCCGGGCGCCAGCCATGTCGCCGTGCTCAACCACAAGGGCATCAAAACCGACAGCCGGGGCTATGCGGTGATCCCGTACGCCACGCCGTATCGCGTTAATCAGGTTGCGCTGGATGTCACCACCGTGGGCAATGACGTGGAGCTTGAGAACGCCATCGCCAATAAAATCCCCACCGACGGGGCACTGGTTCGCGCCACCCTCACCACGCGTCAGGGGGCAAAAGCGATGTTTATCGTGCGTCACGCTAAAGACGTGCTCCCCTTCGGCACGCTGGTCTCGTCTGAGGATGACAACGCCAGCGGTATCGTCGGCGATGGCGGCAGCGTGTATCTGACCGGCCTGTCAGCGAAGGGAACATTGCATGCCGTATGGGGACGCGACAGCGCCCAGCGCTGCACGATCCGCTATGCGTTGAACCCGAAAAATTATCAGGCCCGCACCGGGCTGTATTCCCAGGAGGTCATATGTCAGTAACCGTCCGGTTTCTCCCCCTGATCCTGCTGATGTTCATCACCGTCCCCGTACACGGCTATGACGTGCTGGTTTCCGTGACCGGCAACGTGATCGGCAATACCTGTATTGTCTCGGAAGATTCGAAGGAGCAAAACGTGCCGCTGGGCACCCTCGGCGTAAAGCAATTTAGCGAGGCGGGGGCAGTCAGCAATATCAAAACGCCCTTCACGCTCACCCTTGAAGCGTGCGGCCCTACCTTTGCTGGCGTGAAAATCCGCTTCAGCGGTACACCGGATGACGAAAACCCGCAGCTTCTGAAAGTCGCTGACGGCGGCGCGACCGGCGTGGCGGTGCAGATTCTGGATAAAGACAGCGTACTTATCCCGCTGGACACCCAAACCACTGCTTACGGCGCGGCGGGGGATGACAGCGTAAAAATGACCTTCTATGCGCGACTGGCCGCCACGGGTGCGCCGGTCAATGCCGGAGACGTTTCGGCAGTGGCGACCTGGACGACGGAGTATCAATAATGCGTTTACTGTTTTTAGGCCTGTTTGTCATGACGTCTCAGGCACTTGCCCTCTCCTGGACATCGGATATCACGCTTTCACCCACGCCCATGTCCTGGTCCGGCCCGGCAGACTCCATCGTGCCCGGAAAGACGATCGGCTCTGAATGGAGCGCCACTGCGAGCGTCTCGGAAGTATTCTGGTGCGGCCTGGTATTTACCTGCTCCAAAGGGACGCTGGAGCCGAGCAGCAGCGTAACGGCCACCGGCATCACGGTTATTCTTGATGGCGCAAATTACATGGTATTTGAAACGGGCGTGCCCGGCATCGGCTTCATTCTTGGGCTTAAAGATTATAATGGCACCACCTATGTCCCGATGCAGACGGGCATTACGCAGAGTTATCCGGCCGACGGGACTAACGGTTACGCCTCCACACTGGGCTGGTCGGCAAAAGTGACGTTTATCAAGACCGGCGTTCCGCTGAAATCCGGCGTATACCAGACCCCCACCATTAATGCGGCGATCCTGACGGCCTATAACAACGAAGTGAAAACCGCACAGGTGATCATCAACCCGACCACCATCACGGTGACGGCAAGCGGCTGCACGGTAGGCACGAAAAGCGCCAACGTCGACCTGGGCACCATTGATGTTCACACGCTACCCAGCGTAGGCAGCACCTCGCCATCGGAGGCGTTTAACGTCAGCCTGACCTGCGATGAGAACGTGGCGGTTAACGCAGTAATGACCGATCAGACCACGCCGTCAAATACCTCGTCGGTCGTGACGCTGACCGGGGACTCCACAGCCTCCGGCATTGGCGTACAGTTTTTCTATAACGGTACCGGGCCGCTGATGATGGGGCCAGACAGCTCGGCCGCAGGCACGACGGGACAGTTTTTCATCCAGACCACCAGCGCAGCACAAACGCTGTCGCTGCCGTTCCAGGCGCAGTACATCCGAACCGGAGAGCTGGTCCCCGGCTCGGCTAACGCCCTGGCGAGCATTACGTTTTCGTATCAGTAGGTCAGTGTTTAACCCACACCAGCTGATCGACCCGGAAGCCCAGATCGCGTGCGGTATTCAGGTAGTCCTGTTTTACCGCATCCGGAATGGTCGGGGTGCGCGATAAAATCCACAGGTAGTCGCGGTTCGGGCCGCTGACCAGCGCGTACTGGTACTTATCGTCCAGCTTGATCACGTTATAGCCGCCGTAGAACGGGCCGAAGAACGATACCTTCAGCGCAGCCGTAGTCGGTTCGCCGGTAAAGTACGCCTTTCCTTCGCTCTCATTCCACTTGTTCTTCACCGGATCATAGCCACGATTCAGTACGCTGATACCGCCATCGCTGCGCTTGCCGTACGTCGCGGTCACCTGTTCCAGACCGCGCTCGAAGCGATTTTCCAGTCGGGCGACTTCATACCATTTGCCGAGATAGCGGCTGGCATCAAAGCCGGTAATGGGCTGCACGCCTTTCGGCGGCGTGGGAGATTTACAGGCAACCAGCGTCAGCGCAATGGCGACACCGGTAACGACAGGCCATAGCCTCATGAGAACTCCTTTCATTTACGCGGTTGGACGTTAAGTGTAGCGCACCCGTGCGGCGCTTCATCCCGTCGGGGAATATTCGTAGTATATTGAGACTACTCCTTCTCTTCGGATGCAGACATGGCTTACTCCATCGGCGAATTCGCCAGACTCAGCGGCATCACCGCCACCACGCTGCGGGCGTGGCAGCGACGCTATGGATTACTCAAACCCGAGCGTACGGACGGCGGTCACCGCCTGTACAGCGATGAGGACGTTCAGCAGGCGCTGAAAATCCTCGACTGGGTTAAAAAAGGCGTACCCATCGGCCAGGTAAAATCACTGCTGGAACGCCCTGTGCCGCGCCGCGCCAATAACTGGCAAACCCTGCAACAGGCCATGCTGCAAAAGTTGCAGGAGGGGAAAATTGAATCCCTGCGTCAGATGATTTACGACGCCGGACGCGAATACCCAAGGCCAGAGCTGGTCACTAACGTGCTGCGTCCGTTGCGCAGCCAGATATCGGCCAACGTCGCCGCCGCCATGACGCTGCGTGAAATCCTCGACGGCATCCTCATCGCCTATACCTCGTTTTGCCTTGAGGGCGATAAAAAAGCGCCGGGCGATAACATCCTCATCAGCGGCTGGCATCTGAACGACCCGTGTGAGATCTGGCTTGAAGCCCTGACGCGCACCGGCCAGGGCCACCGCATCGACATACTGCCGGTTCCCCCTGCCGCGCTGGCCCCGGAAATTTTCCCGGATCGCAAATGGCTGCTGGTTACCAGCGGTAAACTTACCGCCGCGCGGAAAAAGCAGGTTGCGCAGTGGCAGCAGCAGGTTTCCCTTGAGGTAATTATCCTCTGATTATTTTCTGCTGTGGCAAACTTCACGAAAAGTTGAATATTTTTTCGCGCAGCGAGTGCTAACGTTTTCCTGTCACCGACAACTCAACAGGAAAACACGATGAAAAAGACACTCCCTCTGATGATGCTGGCTACAATGGCTTTCGCCCCTGCCGCGTTCAGCGCCCCGGCAGGTACCCTGAGCGTCCACGTTCTGGACCAGCAAACCGGTATGCCGCCAGCGGATGTGGCCGTCACGCTGGAAAAGCAGGAGCAGGACAAGTGGACCCCGATTGCCAGCGGTAAAACTGACCACGACGGGCGCATCAAATCGCTCTATCCGCAGGATCAGGATATGGCGCCAGGCGTGTATAAAGTGACCTTCAAAACCGCAGATTACTTCCACGGCAAAAAGCTGGACTCCTTCTTCCCGGAAGTGCCGGTGCTGTTCACCGTCACCCGCACCAATGAAAAACTGCACATCCCGCTTCTGCTCAGCCAGTACGGTTACTCAACCTACAAGGGCAGCTGATTGCCCTTGATTTTAAAGACGATTAAAAAATAATCCCGTCAATACTTGGACAAATACGCATTGTTGTGTAACTTTTAGATATGAGATCGGGAGGTGCACATCATGACAACAAAACCTGTGCTGGGTATTAGCGGATGTTTGACCGGTTCCGCCGTTCGCTTTGACGGCGGACATAAGCGTATGGGCTTTGTGATGGATGAGCTGGCGCAGTGGGTCGCTTTCCGCCCGGTATGCCCTGAAATGGCTATCGGCCTGCCCACGCCTCGTCCGGCGCTGCGCCTGGTGATGACCACTGGCGGCGAGACAGAAATGCGGTTCAGCAAAGCGCCGCACGATGACGTCACGCAGAAGATGGCCGCATTTACGGCAGATTATCTGCCGAAAATCGGCGATCTGTCAGGGTTTATCGTCTGTGCAAAATCCCCTAGCTGCGGCATGGAGCGCGTGCGGCTGTACGACGAAAACGGCAACCGGGGCCGCAAGGAGGGTGTCGGGCTGTTCACCGCCGCCCTCCTTGAAACTTTCCCCTGGCTGCCCGTCGAAGAAGACGGTCGCCTGCACGATCCGGTACTGCGGGAAAACTTTGTTGAGCGCGTTTTTGCTCTCCATGAACTGAACGTAATGCGTAAAAATGGCCTGACGCGCCGTGCCCTGCTGGACTTTCACAGCCGCTATAAGCTTCAGCTTCTGGCGCACCATCAGGCAGGCTACCGTGAAATTGGTCCGTTTGTGGCATCACTGCATGAGTGGGACGATCTGGACGCGTTTTTCGTGGCCTATCGCGACAAACTGATGAATATCCTGAAAAAACCCGCTTCGCGGAAGAATCATACTAACGTGCTGATGCACATTCAGGGCTATTTCCGTAACCAGCTGAACAGCCGCCAGCGCGGAGAACTGCGTGATGTGATCCTGCATTACCGGGACGGACTGCTGCCGATCCTCGCGCCGCTGACGTTGCTTAAGCATTATCTGGCTGAATACCCTGACCGCTATCTGATGACGCAAAACTACTTTGATCCCTATCCTGATGATTTGGGTCTGCGTCTGGCCGTTACCTGATAAGAAAGAAGCGAAGGCCCATTGACCCACAGAGGCCCAAAGCTGTACCCCGTTTAGACGACACCCTCACTGTCGTCTTTTTTTTGCGCTCAGCGTAAAATACTGTAATTCTGTACAGGTTAAGCATGCACAGCGGAGTACCCCGATGATCAAAAATCTGCATATTCAGAACTACCGCTCAATTCGCGATATGTCGCTTGAGCTGGAACAGCTCAACATCGTGTTCGGCCCCAACGGCACCGGAAAATCCAATATTTATAAAGCGATTTACCTGATGCACAGCGCGGCGCAGGGGCAATTCTCCCAGGCGCTGGCAAACGAGGGGGGGGATTTTGAAAGTGTTCTGGGCGGGCAAAACCCGCAGCGACCAGCTGCGGCGCATGAACCTGGCGGTGGAAACGGAAACCTATGAATATGAGCTTCAGGTCGGGTTCGTGGAAAAGCTGCCCTATCCCTCACAGTTTCAGCTCGATCCGGTGATCAAAGAGGAATCTATCTGGCTGAGCGGCCAGCACCGTCGTCCGTCGTCACAGCTGATGAAGCGTAAGAATCAGGCGGTTTTCCTGAACAACGTGCATCACGAAAAAGTGACCCACAGCGGTACGCTGTATGAGAACGAGTCGGTGTTCGGGCAGCTCGGCGAACCGCACCTCTATCCCGAAGTGTCGCAGATGCGCGAGTCCCTGCGTAACTGGCGATTTTATCATGAGTTTTCCGTCTCATCCGGCTCGGCGATCCGTGCGCCGCAGGTGGGTTTTCGTTCCCCGGTGCTGGCCAGCGACGGCGCGAACCTGGCCGCCGCGTTTCAGACCATTGTCGAAATTGGCGACGAGCTGCTGCTGATGCGCATTCTCGACCAGGCCTTCCCCGGCTGCGTGTTTTACAGCGACAACACCGGCGGGCGCTTCCGCATGATGATGCAGCGCGAGGGGCTAAGCAGACCGCTGGAACCGGCAGAGTTCTCCGACGGCACGCTGCGTTTTCTGTGCCTGGCGGTGGCGCTGTTAAGCCCGCGCCCTCCCGCATTCATCGCCCTCAACGAACCGGAAAACAGCCTGCATCCGCAGATGCTGCCCGCTCTGGCAAGCCTCATTGCCGAGGCCAGCCGCTACTCGCAGATCTGGCTCACCAGCCACTCGCCGGAGCTGGCGCAGTTGATTGAGAAGCACCGATCGTTTTCGCTGTATCAGCTGTCGATGGTGGAGGGGGAGACGCGGATGGAGCGGCTGGGGTAATGCATTTCTTTTATGCAGTCACCACTTTCAAGGTCGCCATCAACGACGAAGATGATTTCCGTCGGTATATACCTTCGGCGAATTCTGCGCTCGCGACAGATTATCAATACTGCGAATATTGTCGGAGGGCAACATCTCAGCGACGGACTCGCACGGATTAAATTTATGGATGATATTCGGCAGTTTGTGATGCAACAATTTAGCGCTACCCGGGCGGCCAGAAGTGATGAGGAGTGCATGGAGTGCCTGAAAAACATCCGGGCTGAGAACGAAAGTCTTCTTGAGCAAAGCAGAATGCTTCGCTCCCGTACTGTTCAGCTTTTTGCTCAGATTAACTAGTTAAAGAAAATAACAAAGTCGTCGGTTACGTTATCTCCCGCTGGATTTCTACCGCAAAGTCGACGGAATGAATCGCGCAGCGCTCACTATGAAAATTGTCGGCTGGGGTGTCTCTGCAAAAGTCTCGTTTGATTTAATTTCTAATGCGTCTGGCCAGAACGAATGTATTTCTTTCTGAAGCGCCAGGCTTTGTAAGCAATGATTGGGGGTTGAAAAAACCAGGCAATAATCAATACGATGAAAAGAGAAATGCCTCCGGAAAAAATATTGTAATGTTCAGCGAAAAAAAGAAGCGCCAGGAAAATCAGAGCCACAGCCGCAGTAATACACAGTACCATGATGAAACGCTTGCCCAACTCAAGCACCACCTCGAGCAGGGATGAACCATAACGGCTAACGTTTCGGTTCAGATACGCTAATTCCTTTACGGTGAAACCTGATTCAAGTAACTGCGTTTCAATATTGTTCATGCCACTACCTTTTCTTCTGGAAAGTAACGTGGATTATCTTAACCGGAAGAGAAGTGCTAGTAACCCGTCTGATGCATACCCATTACCGCCCGCTTTAAAGGCAAAGAAGTCGCCCACGTCTTTTTATTCCATCTCGCCAGCATTATTTTTCGCTGCAAACGGCTTAACGCGAAACGTCTTACGCCACTCCGCCGGACTGACGCCAAAGCGCGCCTTAAACTGCTGCCGATACGTCACCGCTGATAAAAACCCCACCTGCTCAGCGACGCTTTCGATTGGCAGACTGCCGGACTCCAGCAGGATCTGGCTGCGCCGCAGTCGCTCGGCGGTAAGCCAGTCGGCAACGCTCATGCCCGTCGCCTTGATAAAATGGCGGGTCAGCGTGCGTCGGCTCATCGACACCACGTCCGCCAGCGAATCCAGGTTATGCGGCTCGGAAATGTGCTGCTGAAGGTAGTCTATGAGACAGTTAATCCGCCCGTCGCGGGTATCTTTCGGCACAGGCTGCGCAATAAACTGCGCCTGCCCGCCCTCGCGGTGCGGCGGAACGATCATCCGGCGGGCAATCTGATTGGCGACGACGCTGCCAAAGCGCTGGCGGATGATATACAAACAGCAGTCGAGCGCGGCGGCGGTACCTGCCGAGGTGATCACATTGCCGTCGTCCACGTAGAGCGCGTTGATGTCCAGTCGAACGTCCGGAAACAGCGTCTGAAACTGGTGTTCAAACTCCCAGTGGGTGGCGGCCCGTTTGCCGCTGAGTATGCCGGCATAGCCCAGCACAAACGATCCCAGACACAGCCCAACAATTTCCGCCCCGTTGTCTCTGGCCTTAACCAGGCTGTCGAGCAGCGTCTGAGGCGGGCGCTCCAGTACGTGCTGCCAGTAGGGTACAACCACAATTTCAGCCGATGCGATCGCGGAAAAATCCTGCGTCGCATGCAGGGCAAAACCGTCTTTCGAGGTCAGGAATCCCGGTTTTTCAGCGCAGATCGTGACGTTAAAGCGCTTTTTCCCGGATACCGTATCGCCAAACAGAATGCAGGGGACGGAGTAGTGGAACGGGCTAAACCCGTCCACCGCGACAATAGCAACGTTAACAAGCGGCATCTGTCTCTCCTTTCCCCTTTAACACTCAGAATATAACGGTTTCGCCGTCCTGAGGAATGCTCACCGCGTCACTTATCTCGTTGGCGTCAACAAACTCGCGCAGCGCGCGGCGGGTCAGCAGGCAGTGGTTGATAGCTTCCATATGGGTCGCCACGATTTTCGCCTGCGGCAACAGGAAATGCACGTTAAGCAGATCTTCTTCCCCCATGATAATTGGCCCAAACCCGATGACGTGGGCGTAACCAGCGTTGAGCACGACAACGTCCGGCTGATGCTTTTGTAGATCGGCCGCAACCGCGTCGCGCCAGATGGTATCCCCTGCGATATAAAGCGTCTTCTCATCGGGATGACGGAAGACCACGCCGCAGGCTTCACCCAGACGCTCTGCCAGCTCCGGCACGGCGTAAGCGCGGTCAGTGCCGTGCTGGCCGCCATAAGTTTTCGCAATCCGGATATCGCCGAACGTCGTTTCGTCGGTCATGACCGTCAGGTTGTGAAAGCCCTGTCCGCGCAGCAGCGCGGCATCGCTATCATTTTGCACGTAGATCGGCTTGTGTTTGGCGATCAGCTCAACGGCATACTGATCCCAGTGATCGTCATGGGTATGGGTGACGATCACCGCATCGGTGTCCAGCAGCGTTTGAACGTCAACGGGAAGCTCGACCATCGGGTTGCGAATATCGGCCCGCGCGGTGCCGGGAAAACCCGGATAAGCGCCTTTTGGCGCCAGCATTGGGTCGATTAAAAAGCGTTTTCCTGCGTAAGTGATCAGCTGGGTGGCATTGCGAATTTGCGTAATGTTCATGGGCTATCCTCCGGTTGGTATGAGAAGGAGAATAGCCCCAGGGTGCCGTTAAGAATGTGGGCTAAAGGGCGATGATCGATGAAATCGGGTCAATCGATAAACCGCTTGCGTACCCTTTCCAGCGGCGCAATCAGCAGATTGATAAGCGGCTTACGATCGATAACGATATCGGCGTTCACCGTCATCCCGCCCATCAGCATGCGCTTTTTCTTGTCCGGGTCGGTAAACCAGGAGGGGACGCGCACTTTAGCCAGGTAGTAGTTCTGCCCTTCCTGGAGCGGGATCAGCGCCGAATGGGCATCAATGTTTACCTCATAGAAATCGGACAGCGTCGCCTCCACGGAACCGTATTTGTCCACGGGCCAGGAGTCGAAGCGCAGCTTGACCTTATCGCCTTTCGCCACGCGCCCCACCCCCGTTGCCGGAACATACAGGTACCCCTCCATCGTCGCCGCGGTATTTTTACGGATCACCACCACCACCTCGCTGTTTTGCGTAATGGCCCGGCCTGGCGGGAAGTTAATCGCCACCACGTAGCCATCTGAAGGGGCCAGCATCGCCATGGTGGAACTCCCCCGGCTGGACAGGTTGCGATCAATTTCGCTGATGCGGTTTTTCACGTACAGCTGCTCTTCGCTCAGCGAGTCAATTTGCGACTGGGTGCTGTCGGTCAGGCTGGTTTTGCGCGCCTCAAGCTCAAGAATAGTGCTCTCCTCCAGCGTCAGGTTGAGCTGGGCGTTGAGCACATCGTTATGGCTTTTATCGAGATCCACTTTGGAGACATAGCCCTTCCCGGAGACGGATTTCCACGCCTCGTAGGTGTCGGTGCTGTTTTTTAACAGCGCGCGCAGCTTCTTCACCTTATCGCGGGAAACGGCGATCTGCTTGTCAGTGAGAGCCAGCTGCTGCGCCAGATTTTTGCGATACGACGCAATCGAGTCCTCAATGGCCTGAATGCGCTGCTCGCTGCGCTTTTTCTCCGCTTCCATCTGCTGGCGGTCAAACTGCACCACCGAGCCCTGCTTGCCGCCATAGTCCTGCGACACGGTGAACAGCGGATCGTTTTCCTTCACGTACTGGCCGGGCCGGACGGCAAAATCAACAAGGGTTCCGGACTCTCTGGCGCGCACCTCCACATCGCCCTGCGCCGGGATCAGCACCCCGCGTGCCAGCGTGGTTTCCGAAAAGTTGAAAGCAATCGCAAAGACCAGCAGGCAGAGAAAAAAGGCGATGAACAGCGTCAGCACGGTTTTCAGCCGCGGCGCGTTGATTTGATAGCTTTTTGAGAAGTGGTGCGGGATTAGCGCCCGACGCTGTCGGCTTCGGTTTTTTAATTTCACGATATGTCATCCATGATAAATCACTGAAAGATCGTCCCATCCACTCCAGAGCGTGGGGGTTTTGCGCAGCGCGTTCAGCGTGTCGGCGGCGGCCAGACGGTAATCCTCTGGCGCATACGCCTGGCTCTCCAGCCCAAACTCTACCGCGTGCAGCGAACAGACCGGCAGCAGCGTTCGGACGCTGTAGCCATAACGGGATAAAAACCGCGTGGAGACGTCCGTTAACCACGCCTTGCGATCGCCTGCCTGAATTGGGAACAGTGGCGCATCCGGCAGGCGTTCATCCATCAGCAGCACCGTCACCAGGCGCTGAGGGGCGAAAAACGAGCCGACGCGCCGTCCGTCGTGTGCGGCCATCAGCTTGTGCAGCGCAGGGTGACGGGTAATAAACTGAAAGCGCACATCATCTGGCGCGGTGGCGAGCAGCGCATCCATAATCAGGCCAAAGCCCGCCCAGCGCATGCCCAGAAGCAGGGTGCGAGGCGAACTGTAAAACCCCTGATCCTGCGTCCACTGCGCTACGTACGCATGCAGATCGAAGCGAACGTTGCGCGCCCACAGCGCGGGCGGGAAAATCTGTTCCACGAAGTTAAACCCGCTCAGCTCATGGGCGTTCTGATGCAGAAAATCAGCCGGCACATCGGCCTCCGGGCAGGGCATAAACTGGCTGTAGTTTTGCGCAATCCGGTTTGCCATTAAGGTGCGTCCGGCCTGGCGCGCGCAGAGTCGGGCATAGAGACGCGGCAGAAACATCATTGCTCACTCTCCCGCAGGGTGCCGTTTTCCATGGTATAGAGACGCCCCTGACAGCCCACCACGTCCGGCGAGTGGGTAACAAATACCAGGCCAATCCCCAGGCTACGCAGGTTCGCCAGCACCTTTTGCGCGGTGGTCTTATCCAGGTTCGCCGTCACTTCGTCGCAGAGCAGTAGCTTAGGCTGGCTGTACAGGGCGCGCGCCAGGACCAGACGCTGCATCTCCCCGGCCGAGAAAAAGGTGTTCCCCGGCAGCATCTCCGTTTCGTAACCGTGCGGCAGACGGGCGACGACGTGGTCCACTTCCGCCAGCCGACACGCGGCGATGACCTGCTCTTTATCCGGCGCGCTGTCAAAGCAGGCGATGTTGTCCAGAATCGAGCCGGTGAAGAGAATATCGTCTGCATGGACAATGCGGATGTGCTGGCGTAGCGAGGAAAGATCGCACTCTTCAATGGGGATCTTATTGATCCGCAGCGTGCCAGACGATGACAGCAGCATGCCGGAGATCAGACGCAGCAGCGTGGTTTTTCCCGACCCGCTCTGGCCCACAATCACCGCCTCTTCGCCCTGCTTCAGGGTCATGTTGATATGCTGTAGCGTGGCCTCCCGGCCCGGATAGGCAAATGAGACATCCTCAAATTGCAGACAGACCGGCGAGGTGACAATCCGCTTCCCAAACTGGCTGGTTTCAGAGGGGGCAAACAGCAGGTCGCCCACGCGATCCAGCGGCCCCTTAAGGGCATTTTTGTCCAGCAGCTTCTGCGCCACCTGCACCATGGCATCGGAAAAATAGCGCTTATAGCTGATATAGGCGTACAGCATCCCGATGCTCATCTGCCCTTCCAGGATCAGCCACGCGCCAAAGCAGACCACCAGCAGCTGCTCGGCATTGATCACCAGCAGCGAAGCCACGTCAAAACGGGCCAGCAGCCGCTCTTTACGCATCAGCCCGGCGATGTGTTCGCGCTGGGATTTGTCCATCACCGCATCCCGGGCCTGCTCCATATTGTTCGCCTTGAGCGTAATGATCCCTTTCTGTGTCTCTACCAGCAGAGATTCATACTGGGCGGTACGCTCGATGGAGTCATCCACCGCGCGTTGATAGGGGCCGATCAGCGAAAAGCGGATCAGGAAAAACACGCCCATCAGCAGCATCGTCAGCAGCGCAATTTTGACGTTATACAGCAGCATAAACAGCAGGCTGGTAACGGCGATCAGGCTGGAAAAGAGAATTTGCACGTAACCATTGCTGATGAACTCCGCGCAGGCGTGGAGCGATTTTTCAATAGCCAGCACGATGCCCGGCGGGCGCGAGCGGAACCAGCTGGTCTGGGTGCGCAGCATGTAGTGGCGCACGGACTGGCTTAAATCGTCATAGGCAATGTTACGCATCAGGATCTCAAGCAGCTGCTTGAGGAATTTACCGATGACTTCAAAGATAAAGACGATAGCGAAGATCGCGGTGAGCAGGATCACCAGATCGCTGTCGCTGCGGGAAATGGCCTCATCCATAATCAGCTGCACGTAGGTGGGGCTCGCCAGCATGGTGATGAGAGTAAAAATACAGAGCACAAACAGCAGCAGCTGGCGCTGGAACAGGCTCGGAGATTTATTGGCTAACCGGCCAAGCGTGAGCTTTTCATCCGGGGATTTCTTTTAGAAACACGGCGTGGGCTTAAGCTCAAGCACATACCCGGAAAACAGTTTTTCCGCCTCTTTCAGGCGGTAACGACGCACGCCGCTGGCCGGGTCGTGAACGGTCACGCTGCGGCTGTCGATCTTCACGATGACCACGAAATGGTTGCCGCGCCAGAAGGCGATGAGCGGCAGCTCAGACGTTTCTATTTCAGTGATTTCGCCTTTAAGCACCCGGCCAGACATATTTTTATCGCTGGCAAGGGTCAACAATTCCGCCATTGAGGTTCCCGCATCGGCGGAAACGGAAATCTCCCGGCGCAGCTGGCTGACGGAGACATGGTGGTCATAGTGCCCCAACACCATCGCCAGGCAGGCCAGTCCACATTCGGTAAATTCATGCTGGCGAATAACAGGGGTCTTACCCTGTTTTTTATACTGAAAGAGCGAAAACATAATGATCCGTGGCTGAAATAAAAAAATGGCCCGGCAATGCGGGCCATGCGTACAACGTGCTTCTCGCTTAAGCGCTGAAGAAACCGCCGATGAAGCCGCCCACCAGGCCGAATACGCCGCCGATGGTGCCGCCCAGCGCGCCTAACATCTGGCTGCCCGCGTTATAGCCCGCGCTTGCGCCCTGAATAGCGGCAGCAAACGGATCCCAACCACCGATGATGGCCTGTGCTTTTTTGAAATCGATAACTTGCATGATACTTTTCCTGTAAACGTGAATTAGTTGTAGCTACCAACCAGCGCGCCCAGGAAGCCCATTGCGCCACCCAGAACTCCGCCAACCACACCGCCAACCATGCCCATGATGCTAGCGCCAGTGTCGTAACCCAGCTGTGCACCTTTAACCAGACCAGCGAACGGGTTTAACGCGCCGCCAATAATGTCTTTCGCTTCTACGAATGAAATCGCTTTCATTTTTATCTCCTGTAGTGATGGATCTTTAGCATGATGCTAAAGGCTAATTTCCTTTTATGAAGGAAAGCGGTTGCTACGGGCAGGTGGTCAGCGGAATGATTTTATTGCCATAAATAATCATTCGCCTTGCAGCCTGCCCGGCATTATCTATTTCCAGCCGTTGCCCCGGAGGAATATATTTTGAATTATTGTATTGCGTACTGCACCCGACCGAGGAAACATATTTAAAATAGGTATTCCCGGTATTACTCACCACCCCGTTGCTAAACGCATAATCAAAATGTCGTGTCCATGGACGGACAATCAAAATAGCCTCAAGCGAGACCACCACATCCGACTGGATGCGCTGGCCTTTACGCGTGATGACCTTTGCCTGGAGCGGCGTCTCGGTGAATTTTACGCGATAGTATCGCTCTTTGTTGTCATGCGGGCCGGTATAGTAAAATTTAAAACCCGCGCGCTCACCGCTCCCCAGCGTTAATTGCTTAGGCGAATACATGACTTCGCCGTCTTTTATTTCGGTTTCTTTTCCCTTCTCTTTAGGAACGTCTACCTGAATAAGCGAAACGGTATAATTCTGACGTTCGCTGGTATCGTTTTTTATCGGCTGAAAAACAACTTCTCTTTCGGGAAGAAAATCAATATTCAGACTTTCGATAATTAAAGCATTTGCCCCTGTGGAAATGAAGCAATTTATTGCAAAAATAGCCAGGAATTTTCCAGTCATGGTTGATTAATTCCAGGATGCGCTAACATCTATTCTTCCCTGCGCGGTCACTTCGCCAAACCAGCTATTTCCGTCATAGGTGGTCTTCGATACCGGATTATCCATAACGAACTGGAGGATCAGCGGTGTTTTCCAGAGCCACATATCGGTCACGCCGGAACTCATTTTGTCCCACTCTTCCGCATGGGTGGCTGGCGCCGGGATCGACAGTACCTCGCCTTTACAGTTATGCGCCATGCGCGTCTGGCTTTTCCCCACCAGCACGTTGCCCGGAATGGGAACCGTAAAGCCGTTGCCGCTGAAGGCGCAGTAGTCCACCCCATTCAGGCTTTGAGTAGGCCCGGTGACTTTTACCGTGACCGCAATCGCCGCATCTTTTTGCGCCCCGCTGTAGGTGATGGTGTAGGGGATCTCAATGGGCGTTTCGCCGATGGCGCCTTTCCCTGAGCCGCCCAGACCGTCAGGATCGAGGGCATAATCCGGGTTGTCGGGCGTAATCTCCAGCCCCGGCTGAATAGGGTTAATCACCAGGCCGCCCCCCGGCTGGAAGCAGAAATCCGCCGCCAGCGAGCTGTTGCCGGGCGTCAGGCACAGGCTGACGATATTGCCAATGCTGCTGCCGTCCCCCGCCTGCGCCACGCTCAGAATTAACGCCTTCGGCAAAAATATTTTAAGGTACGCTTTGCCGCCGTTTTTCTGCGGCGCCGCGAGGAAGGTGTTCGCCAGGACACGCGTATCACTCAGGATACCGCCGGAGATGCTGTACCAGGTGTTTTCATCGAAGGTCAGCTCGGCGGCAAGCCCGGTGCCGCCGTTCATGTGCGATTGCAGCACGCTGTTGACGCGGGAAGAGGTGAGCGCCAGCCCCCCGTTGTAACCGGAGATATCTTCCCCAACAAACGTGTATTCAAGCAGGTCGCACAGCACGCCAGAGACCGTGTTGCGGGTGTATTTGGTGCAGGTGGCCCCTGTTGATCCATCGACAATCGTCACCTCGCCGCTGATCGGGTCAATCCCCAGGTTGAGCGCCCTGGAGTTGGTCATGGTCAGCGTGCCCACCTTGTGAAGCGTATTGGTGGTGGTCACTTTGTTGATGGAGCTGATTTGCGGCGTGGAGGTGATGGTCACTTCATCCCCTGGCGCGGCGTTGAGCAGATAGTTAAAGAACGGATCGCCCAGGACCCAGCGCCCGTATGACGTGCCGGGCTCCATCACCGGCGGCTTGACCACCATCGACGTATCGGTATAGCGGGTCGTCGGGGTGTACCCCGTGTTGCCGCAGGACGAGGAACACGCCGTCCCTTTAAAGAACGGAGAGGCGCTGGAACCGGTCACCGAAAAGTCGATGGTCAGCGCGCTGCCTGCCGGACCGCTGTAGCTGTTGTCCGGGATGTAAGTGGCGATACCGTTATTCGTTTTCGCGCTCAGCGTCGGCCACTCACGCGAACCGTGTAAAAACGCGGTCGAGGTGCTGTTCAGACTAAACAGCCCCGCGCTGTTTCCCGTACCGTTATTGTCCGGATTATTAATGGCGAAATAGGGCAGCTCCTGCGCATGGGCCACCGCGCTCATCAGCAGCAAATTAAGAGCGAATATCTTTTTCATCGTCACGTTCCTGCGTTCCTTTTGCTTCCTGCCAGACGAAATCGCCTTTGTCGCAGGAGATGTCCCCGAGCCACAGCGCACCGCGGTTAGACTCAATGTCCAGGCGCACTTCGCAGACGCTGTCGTCCGGCGTGGCGATACTCAGGACAGGGTTGTTCTTATCAACGTCGATCACGAAGCGTCCGTCGTTCTCCGTCCGGGTCAGCCCAACGTGGTTTTTGATCTGCGTGGCGCCAATCGGATTGCCGTTTGCATCCACAAGGCGGCCAAACAGGGTGACGATTTTCTTCACCTGCGGCTTCATCACCACGGTATTGCCCGGATAAACCGTGATATGGCGACGCGCATTCGCGCCAATCTCATAGCTTTCCGTACCGGTTTCACTGTTCATCACTTCCAGGTCATAAGCCTGGTATGCCGGCAGCGACAGCCAGGTTTTATCCCCTTTGATGCGTTCTGCCCGGCCGTTAAGCTTCAGGGTCAGCGCTTCATCAGATTTGAGACCGGTACTGACAATCACCCCTGCGCTTTCGGTGCCTTTCCCGGCGGCGATGGCCTCTTTGGACCAGCCCACGCTGCCGTCACTGGTCAGCGTGGAGTTCCAGCCTTTACTCATGCCGCTCTGGACGCTGAGGATGTTGCTGTTCCACGGCGTGTCGAAGTTCAAGCTGCCGCCGCCGCTTACGCTGCGATCCTGGCGGCTGTTAAAGGCTTTCGAGACGTTGGCGGTGGCCGATTTCAGGTAATCGCCTTCAAACTGGCGGCTGGCGCTGACGTTCAGCGCCGTGCCGGTATCGCGATTGTGGGAAACGCCAACCGACACGGTATTGCCGAGCGGTATGGCGAAATCGAGCATCACGTAGCGATCTTTCTCTTCGTAATACCCGTCGTATTTGTTGCGCGACATCCCCACCCGCAGGCGCGCCGTACCGTAGCGACCGGCGTATAACCCCTGGGAGTAGTCCAGCTGATAGCGTTTATAGCGATAGAGGTCGTCCTCCTGACGCATCAGGCTCAGGTTGCCCGCTGAGGGCAGGCCGAACGACGGCAGGCTAAAGGAGGCGCCCCAGGTGTTGCCCTTGCTCTCATAGATATCGAGGAACTTGCCGCTGGAGAGCTGTTCATGGGAGTACCAGACCGAACCGATCTGCCACGGCAGGCTGAGATTCGCGCCGTAGTTGGCGCGGTACGTTCCGTCGGAGGCGGCCATGGTCTGGGTATTCACCGAGAAATAGCCCGTCAGGTTCAGGGAGGCCCACAGCTCGCTGACGATGTGTTCCCGCATCATGTAGGTGGAGGCGTTCCAGTCGACCATCCCGCTGCGCTTGCTGAACGAGGCCCCCACCAGCGACATGGTGTCTTTATGTTTGGTGTCGTAATCGTAGTAGTAGGTGTTGTCCTGCTCGTTTTTGTGTTTCGCGTATTTTTTATAATTGACGACGGATTTATCGCGGCTATACATCCCGCCCCACATCTGCCAGCGCAGCGTTTCCGACACGTTGCTGGAGAACGGCTTATTCACGGTGTACATGCTACGCGACACGGTGCGGCTTCCGCTCACCACCTCAACTTCGATGCTGTAGATCCCGTAGGGCAGGCTGCTGGTGTCAATTTCATGGTTGCCGACGTCAAAGCGCTGAATCCCGATAAGCTGCCCGTCACGACGAATACGGGCCTCGCCCGCCGTGGGGAAATAGACCACCACAGGCGTCAGAGAGAGCGTGTTATCGCGCTTACGGGAGTTGGCCTGGTTGCCCATGGAAACGCCGTAGACTTCACCGCCGGAAATCCCGCTGACGCTCGCCAGAGACTGCATCGCCCAGCCGTTCAGCATGCCCGCGGCGTAGCGCATCCCCTGATAGTCGCGCTCCCACATAACCGCGTTCATCTGGGTATCGCTGCTGCTCTCGTTGACGTAGCCAGAGCCGTCGATCAGCACATGATCAACGCCCATTGAGATCCAGTTTCTTGCGTTCAGATACCCCGACGACCAGCTGTCACCGTAGCCGCTCTCGGTGTGATACGCCCCGAGGTTGTAGGAGAACGTGCCGCTCAGGTCGTCAGACTCCGGCGCATCAATGTCCACCTCACGCGGGCGAATATTCACCCCGTAGTCGCTCTGCGACAGATTCAGCAACAGGCGCATTTTTTTCTGATCCAGCTCGAACGCGGACCCCGTACTTACCGGAATGCGCATCTGGTCATCAAACTGCTTGTCGTTAATGCTCTGCAATAACGTTCTCATCTCTTTTGACAGACGAATGCCGTTATCAGACTCCTGGACCTGAACGTCCCTCAGCCCCAGCTTCAGATCTTTTGCAAAGAGCGTCACGTCACCGATACGAACATATTCGCTCGCCGTGCCTTCGTGGTTCCCTTGTTGTGCTGAGTGTGGACGCGTATTCACCAGATAGACGGGAATTTTGATCCCCTGCTCCAGCAGTGCATAAAGCGAGTCGGGAAAACGGTAATTAGCGATAACCACGGAGCTTGAGGCTGCATGCGCAAGCGCGGGCAGCGTGCCGGATGCGCAAGCCATCATCACCGGCAACACTAATTTATTTTTCACCATGCATCCTTACTTAACAGGTATGAACTGTTTCAGGTCCCATATTCCGAGATGAAAATGGTTATCCGTAACGTTGATATCCTCAATAGCGCGCGAGGTATCCGGCATCAGGTAGAAGTTTTTGGTACACGGCGTAGTCGGTGATTCCGGATTCGGCTTCAGGCAGGTTCCGGTCGCATTGACGCGAAAAGCGGTGTTGCCCTTATTCGTTATTTTTCCCGCCACATAGACGAAGTCGATCTTCTTATCACGGGGCTGAACCACCAGAATGGTGCTCACCACCGCGCGCGTCATCCCGGTACCGTTTTTTGGCGAACCGCTGTCCACCTCTTCGCTCACCCCTTCATCCGTGAAGGTAATGCGGTAGTAACGCTCTTTGTTATCGGCGTTCCCGTGATAGTAAAATTTGACAATATTGCTGGTACCGGCGGGCATTACCATGCGCGTGGGCGTCAGCAACAGCTCGTCCACTTTCTCCGGATTAATGACGATCCCTTCATCCATTGGGCTACTGATCCGCTGTGCGCGAACAGAAACAATACGCACGCTGTCTGCTTCGTTTTTTATTTCCTTGGCGGTGGAGTCAGCATCCGCAGGAATAATGGTGGTGACTTTTCCCACATTAATGGCCAGCGCGGAGGAAGAGATAAATAATAAAAATAAGAAGGCGGATTTGAGGTTAAACATGCTATTTCCCTAAACAGGGGCTTGCGCCCCTGGATCGATCAGGCCTTAGCCCCAGGTTGCGCGGAACGCAACAGATACGGTCCCTTCCCACAGGCTGTTGGTCAGGTCTTTGAACTCTTTCGCAGTACCCGCGTTGTCCTGAGCGGAGTCAACGTAGAAGACGAATTTGTCCTGGCCGGTAATTTCGGTATCTGCCGCCGCGCCTGCGCTGGTGGTCAGGTTCCACAGGCCAGAAGAGACGCCGGTGTTAGAAGAAGAATCAACCAGCGTGGTCCATGCGGTTGATTTCGCCCCCACGGTGCCACCGATAGAGCCCAGGTCGTTACCGCCCCAACGCGCACCCACTTTCAGCTTGGTCGCTTCACCGCCCACGCTGAACAGCGTGTTGTTTGAATCGTCGAGGATAGCTTCGAGTTTGAAGCTGGTCGCCGTAGAGTGATCGCCACGGATAGCCACATCAAACAGACCGGTATCGGTGTTGAAAGATTTGGTATTGGCGCTGTAAACGAAGTTCAAAGCACGCGTTGGCGTAACAACCAGGTCGGATTCGCTGTCTTTGGTCGCGGTTGCCTGCCAGGTGGCAGAAGCCGTCGTTTCTGCTGCATTAACTGCGCTCAGGGCAGAAACAGACAACAGGGAGCCCAGAACGATAGCGTTCAGTTTGTTCATTTATTTAGTCCTTCAAAAAAGAATCCACGTGTATAAAAAGGGGAGCCCCTTTTTCGAGGCGGAGTATAGACAGCCGCAAAATAACGAGGCAATACAGAAAAATTCACTCGCCGGAGAATAACAATAAAAATATAAATAAATTTCTCGTATCTTATTGTTACGTATTGAGTAAATCACTCAATTTCCCGAGCAATAGATAAATATCGATTTTTCAGTAAAGAGAAATATCAGGACGTCGGAACAGCCACACACATCATTACAGGCAAAACCAGCCCCTTAATTAACCAGGCGTGCGGTTTAACGCGGGTAATATAGAAGAAGTTGATATTATCAAGTAACATTTCGTTTACAACGCCATCCGGCGCCGCATCATCTTCAGATTTATTCAGCTTTTTATCCTTAATATAAAAGATATTGCTTCCGTCGACTTTTTCCACGCTGAGCGTGTAATTTCTGTCAATCAGGTAGCTTTTGCCCTCTTTCTTGAGTACGCCTTTATGAATAACCGTCACAACATCTTTGTTGTTAAACAGGAAAAGCGTGGTTAGCGACATATCGGTTAACTCACCCGTGGAATAGGTTTTCCAGGAAATGGTATCTGACTGGCAGCCAAACCCCTCATCCTGCGTTCTGGTAAAATAGATCCACAACAACGCGATGGCAGACAGCGCCAGTACGATACTGAACAGTACACTCATTTTAGTCCTTGACATATTTTAACTCCCGGTCAGGCTTCTGTAAGAAATGCAGTTCTTATAATCGTCGATACTGTCCTGCTGATAACAGATGGCCAGGAAATAATTTTCTATCTGCGACTTTTTAAACCTGGAATAGTAAGCATCTGCAACCTGGTGTTGACAGTCGATATGTTGACTGGCAATGACCTCTTTTACGTGATTAAAGTAGTGCTGTCGCGGCTGATACATATTCTTATCGATCAGGTATACCGTACACCGGTCCACTTTACCGAGCAGATGCATATCAGAATCTTTCAGGCTCTCGGCATAGGAATCCCTTTGGTGCAACAGTAAAACAGCGGTGCCGATAACGGTAATCAGTAATAACGTGCAAAGAGAAATAAAGAGTCTGTGCAGCGATATTAATTGTTTAGGCGGATCGGCATCTTTCTTATGCGCTAGCGTATCGAATGCTTCAGAGGCAGATTGCTCACTAAGCGTTGAAACGACCGGCGGCCTGACCGTGTGATGTTCAATATGCGCGGCAAGGCTAAATCCCTTGCCACGTATCGTTTTTATCAGTAAAGGATCGCATCCTAAAGTACGAAATGCTTTTCTGATTTCACTTATGGCAACATTCAGACTTACCGAAGAACCAGAGAAACCATGATCCTCCCAGACCTTCTTTATCAGGTCGTCTCTGTCGAGAGTTTTACCATTATTGATGATAAGTTCATAAAGCAGACGACCCGCCTGGTTAGATAACTTAATGGATGACTCTTCCTCTCCATTAATCATGATCATACCGGTGTCGACTTCATAAAGCATTGTAAGATCAATGAGATACTTCATATTATTATTACGCCATTGTTAAAATTATGTGCATTTGCCAGGCAATAATAAGTCTAAAGTTTGTGTGGTCAAGTCGCGTGATATTAATTGAGAGATGAATTCATAAAGCTTCATTAATTAACAATTATTAAATCATTAATAAAAATATTCGAACTAACGCATTTAGGTTAAAACATTAAAAAAAACTAACTCGCAAGATTATAATCTTAAACTTTAGAAGTTGTTGGAATAATGTTTTGTTATGTACTTTTTTAGTGCAACATAATATCGTCAAAGCATTCTCCCGAGTCGCCATGCGTCTAGCCGGTACATCAGGGACATGTGTAGCCGATTAACATTCATTTTAAATAACACAAATCTTCATGGAGTTTATCATGTTCAAATCGATCATGACCGTATCACTGCTGGCCGCCGCTATTGCTTCTACCAGCGCAGTTGCCGCAGACAATTCAGCGGGTGGTATCATTAACTTTACCGGCGCTATTACCGATACAACCTGTACCATTAACGGCGGTAAAAGCGCGGACTTTACCGTTGCGCTTTCCCCTATTTCGGTAAAAGATGCAGGCACCACGGTTGGCCTGATCACTAAGAATAAAAAATCTATTGCGCTGACCTTCTCAGGTTGTTCACCAGCAGCCGGAACAACCGGTACCCCGCTGAAAGTGTATTTCTCCAGCGCGGATAATATTTCCACTGACGGTAAATACCTGCTGAATAACAGCGTGAACGAAAGCGATGCCAGTGTGGCACGTAATGTCGGTTTTGCGTTAGTGGAGCCAGGTTCGTCTACGCCAATTACCCTGAACCAGCCTTACACTACGGATATTATGGGTACAGCGACCGCGCCAGATTCCGAGACGCTGACGCTGGATGTTTATTACTATAAAACGAACGCCGCTGCCGCCACCGTGGGCGAGTTAAGCTCCAACGTAACGTATACCATTTCCTACCTGTAATAATGATTATTCAGGCTCTGTTTTCGCAGAGCCTGTATTTAAGGTTGCAATCATGCGCAAGGCAATTTTGCTGGCAGGCTTACTGCTAAGCACCGGTCACTCATGGGCCAATATTGTCATTAATGGCACCCGTGTCCTTTATCCTGAAAATAACAAAGAGGTGATCGTCCAGTTAATGAATACGGGCGATGCGCCCGCTCTGGTGCAATCCTGGATAGATGACGGTGATATTAATTCCACGCCGGAAACAGCCAATGTGCCGTTTCTGCTGTCGCCGCCGGTGATAAAAGTTAACGAACATAATGGCCAACAGCTTCGTATTAAAAAGCTGCCATCCAGCTTGCCTGCGGATCGCGAATCCGTCTTTTTCCTGAATGTCCTCGACATTCCGCCCAGACCTGAAAATCTGCAAAATCAGAATACCGTTCAGCTGGCGATTAAATCCCGTATCAAACTTTTTTACCGGCCCGCTGCGCTGAAAGGCACGCTGGATGACGCGGTGGCGAAACTGACGCTCGCCGCCGAAGGCGATCGCTTTCGCATTACAAATAACAGTCCGTTCCATATTACGGTCGCCAATATTTCGCTGGGTAAAACGAAATTGCTTCAGGAGTCCCCGATGCTTTCCCCGTTTGGGCAGCTGACGGTCGCCGCAAAAAATACGGTTAAGCGCGGACAGACCTTCCAGCTGATGTATGTGGACGATCTTGGCGCGTATAAAACCCGGACTTTCACCAGTCAGTGATCGGAAAGACTCACCATGAAAATGAAACCAAACAGACTCTGTCTGCTGGCAGTCTGCACGCTTCTGCTTTCGCATAAATCAGGGGCCGTCTCGTTTGATCCCTCCCTGCTTGCTGGCGCATCCGGTGAGTCCGATCTGTCTCGCTTTTCCGAAAACAACGCCATGCCTGCCGGCAGTCAGGAGATGGATATCTACGTAAACGGCAGCTGGAAGGGACGTTATACCGTCATCTACGGCGAGCAGCGTGACGACATCCGCCTTGCCTGGAAAGATGCCCGGTCGCTTGGCATCAACACCACGTCCGTGCCTGCGCCCGCCATTGCGCACGGGCAGGTGCAGCTGCGCGATCTGGTTCAGGGCGGTGAAGTCAAAACCGATACCAGCACCCTGAGTCTGGCGCTTACCGTTCCGCAGGCGGCCGTGCTGCGTACTGAAGAAGGTTACATTGCCCCCCAGTTTTGGGATGAGGGGATCCCGGCGCTGATGCTCTCGTGGAACACGACCTGGTATAACACCCGCGCAAAAGGCGCTGCGAAAGACACAAATGATGATTTTTATGCCGGGCTGGATTCCGGCGCCAACCTGTTCGGCTGGCAGTTTCGCGACAGCAGCGCCTGGCGGAAAACGGCCAGCGGAGAGAGTAGCTGGCAGAATAATACCCGCTACCTGCGCCGTCCCCTGGCCTCGCTGAAATCCAACCTGACGCTGGGTGACTTTTATATTCCTGGCGATCTGTTTGATTCCCTGCGCGTGCGCGGCGTGTCGCTGGCGTCGGACATGAAGATGCGCCCAAATTCACAGCAGGGTTTTTCACCGGTGGTTCACGGCGTGGCACGGACGAACGCCCTGGTGAAAGTTATCCAGAATGGCAACGTGATCTATCAGGAGAACGTACCGCCGGGCCAGTTTACCCTCGACAGCATTCAGCCTACCGGCTCCGCGGGCGATTTGCTGGTGGTGGTGCGTGAAGCGGACGGTTCACAGCAGTCCTTCACGGTGCCGTTTTCCGCCGTGCCCGGGATGCTAAAAGAAGGGGTGAGTCAGTACAGCGTGGTGGCGGGTAAAGTGCACCAGAACACGCTCGATGCCGAACCCGCATTCATGCAGGCCACGCTGCGCTACGGGTTTAATAACCTCATCACCGGGTATACCGGGACGATTATTAGCGATAACTACCAGGCCGGGCTTGTCGGTACCGGATGGAACCTTCCGTTTGGCGCGGTCTCGTTTGATGTCACCCACGCCAAAACCACCCTACAGGATCGCACCAGCAGCGGTCAGAGTTATCGCGTGTCGTACAGCAAATTTATCGATACCACCGCCACCAACTTCACCCTGGCGGCCTATCGCTATTCCACTAAAGGCTATTACAGCTTCAGCGACGCGCTCTATTCGCGCGAAGGGTATCAGCGCCTGAGAGCGCAGTACGACGACTATGAAGATCGGTTTGGCGTTGCGCCCGACATGTCGCTAAGCACCTGGGATGCCCTGCGCGCGGCGCAGCCCAAGAATACCTTTACGCTTAACCTTAATCAGCGCCTGCTCAATAACTGGGGCACGGTATTTGTCTCCGGCACACAGCGCGATTACTGGAACTCACAGCAAACCACGCGCGAATACCAGATGGGCTATTCCAACGCCATCGGCCGCGCCAGCTATACCCTGTCGGCCAGCCGGGTACGGAACAGGGACAGTGAAGAAGAGACGCGCCTTTACCTCTCCCTCAGCCTGCCGTTCTCGCTGTTTGATAATAATGCCTGGATCACCTCCAGCCTGACGGCCAGCGATTCGCATTACGAGCAGAGCAATATCAGCATGAGCGGGAACGCGCTGGCGTCGAACCGCCTGAGCTACACCCTCTCCGGCAGTAATGCGCGGGGGGGTAAAAATGCGGCAAGCGTTAACGCCGCGTACCGTTCGAACTTCGCGACACTCGGTGGCTCTTACAGCGAATCTTCCGACTACCGCCAGACCGGGCTCAGCGGACGGGGAAGCCTGGTGGCCTACCCGTGGCACGTTCTCGCCTCAAACGAAACCGGCACAACCATGACTATCGTCGATGCGCCAAAAGCGGAGGGACTGATGGTGAACGGCGATGAAAGCATTATGACGAACCGCGATGGCGTGGCGCTGGTGCCTTACGCCACCCCGTATCGCAAAAACGCCATTACGTTATCGCAAACGGAAAACAGCGCTGGCGCGGAGGTGATCGGCAACATGGCTAACGTGGCCCCTTACGACGGGGCGGTGAGCTACATCCGCTTCGAAACCGACAAACGCCAGTCATGGGTACTTCATGCGACGCGTGCCGACGGCAAACCGCTGCCTTTTGGCACTGAAGTGCTTGATGAACACGGTGAATCTGTCGGGTATGTCGGCCAGGCCAGCGTACTGTATATCCGCGCTGAACAGCCGCCACGCGCGCTCAACGTGCATCTCCGCGGCGGGAAGTGCGAAATCTCCACCCCAGCCTGGGGGCTGAACAGCCCCTCATCGGTTTGCCATTAATTACGGATTATCAAAATGTTACGATCATTCATATTCCTGCTCCTCTCCAGTATTAGTGGGATGAGCTATGCCACCTGCTCCGGCAGCAGCATCGTTTATGGCACACCGATTACCATTGATTTATCGGATAAGCTGAGCCCGGCCACGCCCACATGGACCGGCAGCTTCAGCACCCAGTACAGCGGCTCATTCAACTGTACGACAGGTAACAGTGAATTTTCTTACACGCCGATCCTCTCGACCGACAGCAAATACGCGACCATCCTCGGGTTCAGCAATAACAAGTATATGGTGCGGGCGGAGATCACCAATCCCCCGGCCAATAAAACCCTGACTGCCAGCGGTAGCCATACGGCGTCTGAGCTGAACACACCGTTTACGGTTCGCTTCACCCTCGTTAACCAGAGCGGCACTACCCTGACGGGGGATACAGCGAACATGAGCGACGTTCTGTTCGTCAGCGACATGAGTGGGCTATCCTTCTGGGAAATCATCACCTGGCCAATCAATCAGGTCATCAAGATAGCGCAGTGGTTATTCAGCGGGTTCAAGTGGCCTTACGACAACCGCGATATGTTTGGTCAGCCGATGATCATCAAATACGCGCCAAAACTGACTACCTGTTCCTTTGATAATGCGGGGCTGACCGTAGCGCTGCCGACGCTCGGCATTCCCCAGCTCAGTGCATCCTCACAGCCGGGGCTGACGCCTTTTTCACTGAACATGAGCTGTCAGAACGTCGGGGTTAACGGCAATTCCGATCGGGCAATTGAGATGTTTCTGTCCAGCACGCAGCTGCTCTCAACCGACAGCTCGGTGCTGATCGACAGCAGCAGTAGCGCGGCGCAGGGCGTGGGGCTACGCCTGATAAAACGTGACGCCCCACAAACGCCGGTGACCTTCTCTACCTCAACCACCAGCCGTGGCAACGCCACGATGATTTTCAGCGTGGCGGCTGGCGCGGCGCTGGACGAACATTTCAACCTTCCGATGGCGGCGTACTATTACGTGTGGGCGCCCGCCCAGGTGAGCCAGGGTAAGATCAATACATCGGCTACGCTGAATATTATCTATCCCTGATGTGAGCTATTTCTCCATCTTTCCAACCGCTTGCACATACTTAATCAGTTCGCTGTGGTTGGAAAGATTCAGCTTTTTCATCGCATTGTGCTTCTGCGTCGCAATGGTACTGACCGAACGGTTTCGATGACGGGCAATCTCCGTCGTTGAAAATCCTTCCACGATAAGATGGAGCACCTCCCACTCTCTGGCCGAGAGGATGGAGCGCGCCCGGGAACCGGACCGCATTACCCGCCTGAGCCACGAAGAGATCGACGGTGTTTGCCCGTCCGCCATGAGCAACGCGGGTAATTCCTTTTTCAGTTCAGTCAATTCATCCTGCTGACTGATGGTTAATTCAAATTTCATCTCCAGAACTTTTTTTAACAGCCCGTAAGGCAGCTCGGGCACCAACAGAACACGCCTGACGTGATGGGTTTTACATAAAGATGTAAAACGGCTGCTGACCTCCGCACTCCACTCTTTATGATTAAGCAGATAATTAAATTCAGTGAAGAAAACATCCACGTTATTATCCGCGACCGCCGCCAGCGCCTGTTCAGTGGAATCGACCTGAGTAATGTTCAGTACGTAATCGGGTAAAAGATCATGGAGCGCCCGGAATATTATCTCTTTAAATATATTTATTTTGTAAAACACCATTACCTTTACGATACGTTCAGTATTATTCATGTCTTTTCTAAATTCTCGTGACCGGAGGAAAATGATAATAGTTTATGTACTCATCACTCACAACCTCTTCACGCCAGGATTTTATCCTTCTCAGGCTTAAAAATCTGAACAAGGACATTAAATTTATAGAAAAAATTCTATTTTATTCTGCACGCCGTTTCCTCTTGCAGATAAAGCCTTGTCGATAACCCTGCCGCGATCACAATTTCTCTTTCAGGAATAGCAGTAAGCCACTGAAAAAACGGTGGATAAACCCCATCAATCAACCTTCTGATGCTTATTAATCGCCCATTCACAGAATAAAAATCTGGCATGAATATTATTAGAAGATTAAAACAATTGCATATACCATTAAAACCATTTTTCAATTTTATCTTCCTCTAATAATTGGCATCAGCTTTACTCGACGGTTTGTATTGGCTTACATTGATGCCAT
>NZ_JABMCU010000100.1:0-16366 GCF_013179605.1 Enterobacter sp. CM29
CACAGCCTGACGGTAAAGCACGCGGTCTGCCTGTGCACGGGTGGCGCGAACAGCCGGACCTTTACTCGCGTTTAGTATCCTAAACTGAATGCCCGCATGATCGATCGCTTTCGCCATCAGGCCGCCAAGTGCATCCACTTCTTTTACCAGGTGTCCTTTCCCAATGCCGCCAATCGCCGGATTACAGGACATTTGTCCCAGCGTGTCGATATTGTGTGTCAAAAGCAGGGTCTGCTGACCCATTCGCGCTGCGGCCATTGCGGCCTCAGTGCCTGCGTGACCCCCGCCAATGATGATGACGTCAAAAGGATCCTGATAAAACATGGTGGTCTGCCTCGCGTAAAGCGGTATGAAAATGGATTGAAGCCCGGGCCGTGGATTCTACTCAACTTTAGTCTTTCGAGAAAGCATTGGGATCCTGGGCTATTAAAAAGAAGATCTTTTTATTTAGAGATCTGTTCTATTGTGATCTCTTATTAGGATCGCAGACCTTTGTGGATAAGTCCGATCCCATAAATAAGATCATGCAGTTAGGAAGGATCGTTTGCTGTGAATGATCGGTGATCCTGGACCGTATAAGCTGGGATCAGATCGCCACTTTATACACAGGTCAAAAACTAAACTAACGTTGTTCTTTGGATAACTACGGGTTAATACGAGCTTTTAACCAGAGTTATCCACATCTGATCGCACGATCTTTAATCGTTTTTGAGTAAATTTTTCCATTCCACGAGCCAGATCTCAGCTGGATCTTCGGGAATATCATGATCGAGGATGTTGATCTTCAGTGTTTCACCCAGCTGTTTTGCTCCGCAGGCGGTCACCGCAGCTTCTACTTTCTCTATGGCGCCACAGAAAGTGTCATATTCACGGCTGCCGATCCCTACAGCGCCAAACCGGACGTTTGCCAGATCGGGCTGTTGTTCCAGCAGTTCGTCATATAAAGGTTGCAGGTTATCCGGCAGATCGCCCGCGCCGTGCGTGGAGGTGATCAGCAGCCAGACCCCGTCAGTCGGGAGATCTTCCAGCAGCGGTCCGTGCAGCGTTTGTGTAGAAAAGCCCGCGTCTTCCAGCTTCTCAGCCAGATGTTCCGCTACATATTCCGCACCGCCCAGGGTGCTGCCGCTGATAAGAGTAATGTCCGCCATTGATCGCTCGCTCAGATAAAGAGGCGGTCATTGTACGCTGTGAACGAGCTGGGATCTACCTGTGGAAAATGTGGGAATGAAATTGCCCGATCACGGGCGGATAGTACGCATGATCGGGTTTTGCAGGGAGATCAGGGTTTCGGTGGACTGAATTTCATCGATTGTTTGGATCTTGTTGATAAGTACCTGCTGGAGAGCGTCGATGGATCGGCACATGACCTTTATAAAGATGCTGTAGTGCCCGGTGGTGTAGTACGCCTCAGTGACTTCATCCAGCGCGTTCAGCTTCTCCAGCGCGGAGGGGTAATCTTTGGCGCTTTTCAGAATAATGCCAATGAAGCAGCAGACGTCGTAGCCGAGTTGCTTCGGGCTGACATCAATGCGTGCGCCGGTGATGATCCCGGCCTGCTTCATTTTCTCTACGCGAACGTGAATGGTCCCCGGGCTGACGCCAAATTGTTTCGCCAGTTCGGCATACGCGGTGCGTGCGTTGGCCATGAGCGCTTCCAGAATGCCGCGGTCCAGATTGTCGATCTGATAATTTTCCATAGGTTTTTCTTATGAAGATTAATGATTCCTTCTATTCTAGCGTCTTATTTTAACGAATCAAAAGTGAAGGTGGCTTTTTGTTGATGGGTTATTGAATTAAGCGCCTGTTCTGTTGCTTAATCAGTATCAACAGGACGCAGGAGTATAAATAATGAAAACCGCTTACATCGCAAAACAACGCCAGATCAGTTTCGTTAAATCCCATTTTTCTCGCCAGCTGGAAGAGAAGCTTGGCCTTATTGAAGTGCAGGCGCCGATTCTGAGCCGCGTGGGTGACGGGACGCAGGATAACTTGTCTGGTTGCGAAAAAGCGGTACAGGTAAAAGTGAAAACACTGCCAGACGCCCAGTTCGAAGTGGTTCATTCCCTGGCGAAGTGGAAGCGTCAAACCCTGGGACAACACGACTTCAGCGCGGGCGAAGGGCTTTACACGCATATGAAAGCCCTTCGCCCCGATGAAGACCGCCTCTCCCCCATTCACTCTGTCTACGTTGACCAGTGGGACTGGGAGCGCGTAATGGGTGACGGCGAGCGTCACGTCGGTACGCTGAAATCTACCGTTGAGGCGATCTACGCCGGGATCAAAGCGACCGAAGCGGCCGTGAGCAAAGAGTTTGGTCTGGCACCGTTCCTGCCGGAAACGATCCGCTTTGTTTACAGTCAGGAGTTGCTGAGCCGTTTCCCGGATCTGGATGCCAAAGGCCGTGAACGCGCGATCGCCAAAGAGCTGGGCGCGGTATTCCTGATCGGCATTGGCGGGAAATTGTCTGATGGTAAACGTCACGACGTCCGTGCGCCGGATTACGATGACTGGAGCACCGTGGGCGAGAGCGAATATGCCGGTCTGAACGGCGATATTCTGGTCTGGAACCCGGTTCTGGAAGATGCGTTTGAACTCTCTTCGATGGGGATCCGCGTGGATGCTGAAGCACTGAAGCGTCAGCTGGCCGTGACCGGTGATGAAGATCGTCTGCAACTGGAATGGCACCAGGCGCTGCTGCGCGGTGAAATGCCGCAGACCATCGGCGGTGGTATTGGCCAGTCTCGTCTGACCATGCTGCTGTTGCAACTGTCCCATATCGGTCAGGTACAGTGTGGGGTCTGGCCGCAGCAGGTACGTGAGAGCGTCGGTTCTCTTCTTTAATTAACGTCGCCAGCGTCTGAGCAGGCGGCTACGCAACCCGGTATCAAAGCGCCAGATGTGATCGAAGATGCGCATGATGCCGGGTTTTCCATGTGCAGACATCGCCACGGCATGGAAGCGGTGCTGATGCACGCGCTGCATCTCCTTCACTTTATTCACGACGTCGTCGGGCAGCCGCTGGGCAATAAAATCGGAAATCACCACCGCATCCGCGTCGTACCAGTCTCCGCCCTGCATGCGCTCAATGATGCTGCGAAAACAGCTGGCCAGATCGGTGCCGCCGCGAAAGCGCTGGCTTAAAAAGCGGATCGCCTGCTCCAGCCCCTGTGGGCTGGTCAGTTCATACCCCACCACTTCGCTGGAAAATAACATGATGTAGCAGCGACGACGATCGGCGAGCGCCACGCGCATCAGAGCCAGGCAGAACGCTTTTGCACACTGCTCATTAAATCCCCCCATCGATCCGGACGTATCTACGCAAACAATGAATGGACCGCGCGGTTGCTCATCAAAGTCCTGATGCACCACCGGGCGCTGGCTGATTTTTTCGCGCCAGGCTTCGCCATGCAACCGATAGGTAAGAAGCTGTTTTTCCACCAGACGGCGATAAAACTCATACTCCAGTTCGGTCATTCCCAGCGTGCTGAGTTCCGTAGGCAACAGGCGCAGGATATCATCGCTTTGCTGTAAGCCGTCCACCTGCTCCGGTACGGTGGAGGGCTCGCGTACCAGCGTACGAAAGGTTTCCATCGGCGCATCTTTCTTTGGAATTGACCTGGCCTCCCGGGATCGACCAAGCTGTTCTGCAAGCTTCATCAGCTCCGGCTGTTGTGCCAGAAAGTCGCCGTACTTCACGATCAACTGATAATCGCCACGTTTTAACTGACCGGCACTCATATCCCAGAGTCGACCGGCGGCGTTTTCATTCTCCACCAGCACCTGTTCTAGCTGGCCGCTTAACGTCATCCGCTCCTGAACTTCGCTTAACAGCTGTTCGCGCTCTTCGTCCAGCAACTGCTGGTTGAGAGAGGTGGCCTGAACGACAAGACTGAGCCGCCAGCGCTGTAAAAACAGCGTATGCAGGGCGGGAGTAAAGCTGGGGTTGTCCGTGACCAGCGCTCTGGCCTGGCTGGCAAACGGGGAGTGAACGTTATCTAGCAGCGTCAGGGTTTGCTGTAGCTGGGCAATAAACTGCGGCGTTGAAAGCCGCTGGCACTGCTGGTAACCAGCCACTTCCTCTGTCAGTTCCGGCGGGACTTCCGTCTCCTTAAACCGCTGGCGCAGGTTATCGCGCCAGCGGGGAAGATCGTCCGTCATTGCTTTTCTGAGCTTCGGAAATTTTTCAAAGAAGGCCGCCAGCTGCGGTGAAGCGAGCAGGGTAATGACGACCTCTTCGATCAACCCTTCCTCGCTAACCGCCAGCATGACGTTAAGCGTGTCCAGCGTTAGCATTGACGCGCCTGTTTAATCTGCGCGCTGACATCCTGCAAGCTGGCTTCAATGCGACCTAACCAGTCGCTATGGATAAAGAGGCATTTCTGCTGCTCGCTGAAGCGCGTGTGCTGCTGATGCCATTCGTTATCCAGCGCTTCGAGCTGCTGTTTGATCTCCTCCGGAAGACTGTCAGAGGCCGTGCCCGGCAGCGCCAGGCGCGATCCCTGAAGGCTGACGTCGCGGATCACAAGGTGCTGGCTGCTGTCGACTTCCATCGACAGCGGCTGTGCAAAGCCGATACCGTTGAGTTTACCGCGGATCTCGCCGCCCTTATCCAGCCACTGAACCAGCGCAACGCGTTCGATCGTCACGTGCACCACCTGCATATCATGAAGCTTCAGCGGCTGCTGAAGAAGAAGTGTGAGCGAGGCGTCAGTCAGCTCGGCTGGCAGTTCATAGTGCGGTTTACGGGCAAACATCCCGCCAAGACGGTTCACCTTCAGCGCGGTTTTGTCACTTTGCTGCTGCTGAAGCTGAAGACGACGTTGGGCAATCGCCCCCAGTTGATTAAGCATGGATTGCTGACCCCACGCGTGCCCGGTCATCAAAACGTCCAGCTGCTGCTGCATCAAATTCATCCCTTCTGCGTCGTGCCACAGACAGTCTTTCAGCAGGATCAGATCGATGGGGGCGACAGCATCGCGGCCGCTGAACAGGGCGCTTGCCTGAAGCAGACGAATGGCTTTTTTCCAGCGACGGTCGGAGACGTACGGCGCGGAGGGCAATAAATCAAGCTGCTGGCGCAGCATGAAGATCAGCTCAAAGACGGCATCGGGCAGCTTAATTTTGCCTATCTCTTCCTGCCACTGGTCATACTCTTCGTCCGTGACCTGTAATGATGGTGCCACCGGATTTTCGTTTTCGTCCTGCTGGCTTACCAGCATTGAGCGGAAGTTCGATTTGTCCTGGACTTTATCCAGCCACAGGCGGATCAGCATGCGGTCATACAGCGCTTCAAGGCTGCTGTCGGCTTCGGGAAGTTCGTTAGACGCGGCCACCAGCAACCGCATGGGGATCTTCTCTTCGCTCGCGCCGTTGCGGAAGCGGCGTTCGTTGATTGCCGTCAGCAGGGTATTCAGAATGGCCGGGCCGGCTTTCCAGATCTCATCAAGAAAGACGATTTCCGCTTCCGGGAGATAGCCCGCCGTCAGACGTTCATAGCGTCCCTCATCTTTTAACGCCTGAATGGAGAGCGGGCCGAAAACTTCTTCCGGCGTGGAGAAACGCGTCATCAAATACTCGAATGCACGAGCGTTCTGGAAAGCGAATTTGAGGCGGCGTGCGATCAGACTTTTGGCAATGCCCGGCGGACCCAGCAGAAACACGCTTTCCCCGCTCAGCGCCGCCAGTAAACAGAGGCGAATGGCGTGGCTACGCTCGTAAAGGCCTTTCTCCAGCGCACTGCTGAGGCGGGAAATTCTTTCTGCTAATAAATGTGAGTGAGCCATAATAGTTTTGCATCCTTTCGCCGTCGTGGCGGCTAATTGAAGCGAGTATAGACGTTTCGGTCTGGCCTGGTAATAGGCTGAAGTGCGGCGCTATTTTCTTTGCGCTACATTAATGCGGCTGCATTTAGGGGTACGATTTTGCATTGAATCGTGCATACTGTGCGCTTTTTGTGGGCCAAGGGACTAAGCACACATTTGTTATTCAAACGAAAAGACTAGTCTATGAGCACTGATAATAAGCAATCATTACCCGCAGTAACGCTTGCAGCGATCGGGGTTGTCTACGGTGATATCGGCACCAGCCCGCTTTATACGCTTCGTGAATGTTTGTCCGGTCAGTTTGGTTTTGGTGTAGAGCGTGACGCCGTATTTGGTTTCCTCTCGCTCATCTTCTGGCTGCTGATCCTGGTGGTCTCCCTTAAGTATCTCTCTTTCGTTATGCGGGCTGATAACGCGGGCGAGGGCGGTATTCTGACCCTGATGTCCCTTGCTGGGCGCAATACATCTGCAAGAATGACCTCCGTGCTGGTCATCATTGGCCTGATTGGTGGCAGCTTCTTCTATGGGGAAGTCGTGATTACGCCAGCGATTTCGGTGATGTCGGCCATAGAGGGGCTGGAGATTGTCGCGCCACAGCTTGATACGTGGGTGGTGCCACTCGCTATTATCGTGCTGACGTTGCTGTTTGCTATACAAAAACACGGTACCGGGCTGGTGGGTAAGCTGTTCGCGCCTATTATGCTGGCCTGGTTCCTGATCCTGGCGGCGCTGGGCTTACGCAGTATTATCGCCAATCCGGATGTCCTGCATGCGCTGAACCCAATGTGGGCGGTGCATTTCTTCCTGGAATATAAAGTGGTGTCGTTTGTGGCGCTGGGCGCGGTAGTGCTTTCCATTACCGGTGTTGAAGCGCTGTATGCAGATATGGGCCACTTCGGGAAACTCCCAATTCGCGTCGCCTGGTTTAGCGTTGTTCTGCCTTCACTGGTGCTGAATTACTTCGGCCAGGGCGCGCTGCTGCTTGCCCATCCTGAAGCGATTAAAAACCCGTTCTTCCTGCTGGCGCCGGACTGGGCGCTGGTTCCGATGCTGATCCTGGCGACGCTGGCGACGGTCATTGCCTCTCAGGCTGTTATTTCCGGCGTATTCTCCCTGACGCGTCAGGCCGTGCGTCTGGGGTATCTCTCGCCGATGCGCATTATCCATACCTCTGAGATGGAGTCAGGCCAGATCTACATTCCGTTCGTCAACTGGCTGCTCTATTTCGCGGTGGTGATTGTTATCGTCAGCTTCGAGCACTCCAGTAACCTGGCGGCGGCGTACGGTATCGCGGTGACCGGAACGATGGTGTTGACCTCTATTCTCTCCACCACCGTGGCGTACCGTAACTGGCACTGGAATAAGTTCCTCGTGGGGCTGATCCTGGTTGGCTTCCTCTGCATCGACGTACCGCTGTTCTCTGCGAACCTCGATAAGATTGTCTCCGGTGGCTGGCTGCCGCTGACGCTGGGTCTGGTGATGTTCATCGTGATGACGACGTGGAAGAGCGAACGTTTCCGCCTGCTGCGTCGTATGCATGAGCACGGTAATTCTCTGGAGGCGATGATCGCCTCGCTGGAGAAATCCCCGCCGGTGCGTGTGCCGGGTACGGCGGTGTATATGTCTCGTGCGCTGAACGTGATCCCGTTTGCGCTGATGCATAACCTTAAGCACAACAAAGTGCTGCACGAGCGCGTGATCCTGCTGACGCTGCGTACCGAAGATGCGCCGTATGTTCACAACGTGCGACGCGTACAGATTGAGCAGCTGTCGCCAACCTTCTGGCGCGTGGTGGCAAGCTACGGCTGGCGCGAAACGCCGAATGTGGAAGAGGTATTCCACCGCTGCGGTCTGGAAGGGTTGAGCTGCCGCATGATGGAGACATCGTTCTTTATGTCCCACGAGTCGCTGATCATCGGCAAGCGCCCATGGTATCTGCGTCTGCGCGGTAAGCTGTATCTCATCCTGCAACGTAACGCCCTGCGTGCGCCTGACCAGTTTGAGATCCCGCCCAATCGCGTGATTGAGCTGGGGACGCAGGTCGAGATTTAAGTCCTTTTAAAAAATGCCGGGTGGCGCTGCGCTTACCCGGCCTACCAGATCCTCAACATACCCGCCAAAATCACCTCAATATTTCACTTAGCGAAACGTTTCGACGCCGATCACAAATCCGTTACGTCATGATGGTTTTCTGAACACTTCTGCGGCTACACTGTTTTTAGCGAAACGTTTCGCTAGTGGAGCAAAAAATGAAGAAAGGCACAGTACTCAACTCAGAAATATCATCGGTAATTTCCCGTCTTGGGCATACCGATACGCTGGTGGTTTGCGATGCAGGCTTACCGGTTCCGCGCAGCACAACCCGTATCGATATGGCGTTAACGCAGGGCGTACCCTCGTTCATGCAGGTACTGGAAGTCGTGACGGCGGAGATGCAGGTTGAGGCGGCCATTCTCGCGGCGGAAATCAAACAACATAATCCGCAACTCCACGAAACGTTGCTCAGCCACATTGAGCAACTGCAACAGCACCAGGGAAACACCATAGAAATTCGTTACACAACGCACGAGCAGTTCAAACAACAAACCGCAGACAGTCAGGCGGTGATTCGCAGCGGGGAGTGTTCCCCGTATGCGAATATCATTCTCTGTGCTGGCGTCACCTTCTGAGGCCATCATGGACGCATTACTGCAACTCAAAGGGATCGATAAGTCGTTCCCGGGCGTTAAAGCCCTCTCCGGCGCGGCGCTGAACGTCTATTCCGGGCGCGTAATGGCGCTGGTGGGCGAAAACGGCGCCGGTAAATCCACCATGATGAAAGTGCTGACCGGGATCTATCAACGCGATGCCGGTTCGCTGCTGTGGCTGGGTAAAGAGACCACCTTCAACGGCCCGAAATCCTCTCAGGAAGCGGGCATTGGCATCATCCACCAGGAGCTGAACCTGATCCCGCAGCTCACCATTGCGGAGAACATCTTCCTCGGCCGTGAGTTCGTGAACCGGTTTGGCAAAATCGACTGGAAAACCATGTATGCCGAAGCGGACAAACTGCTGGCGAAGCTGAATCTGCGCTTTAAGAGCGACCGACTGGTGGGCGACCTTTCCATCGGCGATCAGCAGATGGTGGAGATCGCGAAGGTGCTGAGCTTCGAGTCGAAGGTCATCATTATGGATGAACCGACCGACGCCCTGACCGATACCGAAACCGAATCCCTGTTCCGCGTGATCCGTGAGTTGAAATCCCAGGGGCGCGGCATTGTCTATATCTCTCACCGCATGAAAGAAATTTTCGAGATCTGCGACGACGTCACCGTCTTCCGCGACGGGCAGTTCATTGCCGAGCGTGAAGTGGCCACGCTGACCGAAGATTCGCTGATTGAAATGATGGTGGGACGTAAGCTCGAAGACCAGTATCCGCGTCTGGACAAAGCGCCAGGAGAGATCCGCCTGAAGGTGGATAACCTCTGCGGGCCGGGTGTGGATGACGTCTCCTTTACCCTGCGCAAGGGCGAGATCCTTGGCGTCGCGGGCCTGATGGGCGCGGGACGTACCGAACTGATGAAAGTGCTCTATGGCGCACTGCCGCGCACCAGCGGCTACGTTACCCTTGACGGCCATGAGGTGGTCACCCGCTCGCCGCAGGATGGCCTGGCGAACGGCATTGTCTATATCTCCGAAGACCGTAAGCGTGACGGCTTAGTGCTGGGCATGTCGGTAAAAGAGAACATGTCCCTGACCGCGCTACGCTATTTCAGCCGCAGCGGCGGCAGCCTGAAACACAAAGATGAGCAGCAGGCGGTCAGCGATTTTATCCGTCTCTTTAACGTTAAAACCCCATCGATGGAGCAGGCGATTGGCCTGTTGTCCGGCGGTAATCAGCAGAAAGTGGCGATTGCCCGCGGGTTGATGACGCGCCCGAAAGTACTGATCCTCGATGAGCCAACTCGCGGCGTTGACGTGGGCGCGAAAAAAGAGATCTATCAGCTGATTAACCAGTTCAAGGCCGACGGTCTGAGCATCATTCTGGTCTCTTCCGAGATGCCAGAAGTATTAGGCATGAGCGATCGCATTATCGTCATGCATGAAGGGCATCTCGGTGGTGAATTCACTCGCGAGCAGGCCACCCAGGAAGTTCTGATGGCTGCCGCTGTGGGCAAGCTTAATCGCGTGAATCAGGAGTAAGAAGATGACTACCCAGGCTGTTTCTGGTCGCCGCTATTTCACAAAGGCATGGCTGATGGAACAAAAATCGCTGATTGCCCTGCTGGTGCTGATCGCGATTGTCTCGACCATGAGCCCGAACTTTTTTACCGTCAATAACCTGTTCAACATTCTTCAGCAGACCTCCGTCAACGCCATTATGGCGGTGGGGATGACGCTGGTGATTTTGACCTCGGGTATCGATCTGTCCGTCGGTTCCCTGCTGGCGCTCACCGGTGCGATTGCCGCGTCGATTGTCGGTATTGAGGTCAACGCGCTGGTGGCCGTTGCTGCTGCGCTGGCGGCAGGTGCGGCAATTGGCGCGGTAACCGGCGTGATTGTGGCAAAAGGCCGCGTACAGGCGTTTATTGCCACGCTGGTGATGATGCTGCTGCTGCGCGGCGTCACCATGGTGTACACCAACGGTAGCCCGGTGAATACCGGCTTTACCGAAAACGCCGATCTATTTGGTTGGTTTGGTATCGGACGCCCTCTGGGTATCCCGACGCCAGTCTGGATCATGGCTATCGTCTTCCTGGCGGCATGGTACATGCTGCATCATACCCGTCTGGGTCGTTATATTTATGCGCTGGGCGGTAACGAATCGGCAACGCGTCTGTCCGGTATTAGCGTCAACAAAGTTAAAATTATCGTTTACTCCCTGTGCGGTCTGCTGGCATCTCTGGCGGGCATCATCGAAGTGGCGCGCCTCTCTTCCGCGCAGCCAACGGCGGGTACGGGCTATGAGCTGGATGCCATCGCGGCAGTGGTTCTGGGTGGTACGAGCCTTGCGGGCGGTAAAGGTCGCATTGTTGGGACATTGATCGGCGCACTGATCCTCGGTTTCCTGAATAATGGTTTGAATTTGTTAGGTGTTTCCTCCTATTACCAGATGATCGTTAAGGCAGTGGTGATTTTGCTGGCGGTACTGGTAGACAACAAAAAACAGTAACTGACGACACTACAGGACATCTTAGATATGAACATGAAAAAACTGGCTACCCTGGTTTCTGCTGTCGCGCTGAGCGCAACCGTAAGTGCTAACGCCATGGCGAAGGACACCATCGCGCTGGTTGTCTCTACCCTGAACAACCCGTTCTTCGTCTCCCTGAAGGATGGCGCGCAGAAAGAAGCAGACAAACTGGGTTACAACCTGGTGGTGCTGGATTCTCAGAACAACCCGGCGAAAGAGCTGGCTAACGTTCAGGACTTAACCGTTCGTGGTACCAAAATCCTGCTGATCAACCCAACCGATTCCGACGCGGTCGGTAACGCCGTGAAGATGGCAAACCAGGCGAAGATCCCGGTAATCACCCTGGACCGTCAGGCGACCAAAGGCGACGTTGTTAGCCATATTGCGTCTGATAACGTACTGGGCGGCAAAATCGCCGGTGACTACATCGCGAAGAAAGCAGGTGAAGGCGCGAAAGTGATCGAGTTGCAGGGTATCGCCGGGACTTCCGCGGCCCGTGAACGTGGTGAAGGTTTCCAGCAGGCTGTAGCGGCGCACAAATTTAACGTGCTGGCGAGCCAGCCGGCAGACTTCGACCGTACAAAGGGCCTGAACGTCATGCAGAACCTGCTGACCGCGCATCCTGATGTGCAGGCGGTATTCGCACAGAACGACGAAATGGCGCTCGGTGCGCTGCGTGCGCTCCAGACTGCGGGTAAATCAGATGTGATGGTTGTCGGATTTGACGGCACGCCGGATGGTGAAAAAGCAGTAAATGATGGCAAACTGGCTGCGACCATTGCTCAGCTGCCTGAGCAGATTGGCGCGACTGGCGTGCAAACTGCCGATAAAGTGCTGAAGGGCGAAAAAGTTCAGGCCAAATATCCTGTTGACCTGAAACTGGTCATTAAGCAGTAAAGGCGATTCAGGCAGTCGCTGGCTGCCTGAGGGACACCAAATAAAAGAAAAGTGTGGCATACGCCACCGGGTAATACCGGTGGCGCTCTCAGATGGACACCTCAATACATGAAAACCGCAGGCAACCTCGTCGTCCTTGGCAGTATCAATGCCGATCACATTCTTAACCTTGAAACGTTCCCCACTCCGGGCGAAACCGTCACTGGCAATCAGTATCAGGTCGCGTTCGGCGGTAAGGGCGCAAACCAGGCAGTTGCCGCCGGACGCAGCGGGGCAAATATCGCGTTTATCGCCTGTACGGGTGATGACGATACCGGCGAGCGCGTACGCAAACAGCTGGCAAGCGACAACATCGACATCGCACCCGTCAGCGTGGTTGCAGGGGAATCTACCGGCGTGGCGCTGATTTTCGTCAATGCGGAAGGTGAGAATGTCATCGGTATTCATGCGGGGGCTAATGCCGCGTTAACGACTGAACGCGTCGAAGCGCAGCGTGGGATCATCGCCGGAGCGGAAGCCCTGCTGATGCAGCTGGAGTCACCGGTTGAAAGCGTGCTGGCCGCTGCGAAAATTGCGCATGAAAATCATACGTCTGTCGTACTTAACCCGGCGCCTGCCCGTGTATTATCAGACGAGCTGCTGGCGCTGGTGGATATCATCACCCCGAACGAAACCGAAGCGGAAAAGCTGACGGGTATCCGTGTCGAAAATGATGACGATGCCGCGCGTGCCGCGCTTGCGCTGCATGATAAAGGCATCGGCACCGTGATCATCACCCTCGGCAGCCGTGGGGTGTGGGCAAGCGTCAATGGCGAAGGCCGTCGCGTGCCGGGCTTTAAGGTCAAAGCCATTGATACCATCGCCGCAGGAGACACCTTCAACGGTGCGCTGGTAACGGCGCTGCTGGAAGGAAAAGCAATGGATGACGCGATCCGCTTCGCGCATGCCGCCGCTGCGATTGCGGTGACGCGTAAAGGCGCTCAGCCTTCTGTTCCATGGCGTAAAGAGATTGATGAATTCTTAAGTCAGCAGGGGTAACGCTTGGCCACAATGAAAGATGTCGCCCGTATGGCGGGCGTTTCTACCTCGACTGTTTCCCACGTTATCAATAAGGATCGCTTCGTCAGCGAGGCGATTCGGGAGAAAGTTGACGCTGCAATTAAAGAACTCAACTATGCGCCGTCTGCGCTGGCCCGCAGCCTGAAGCTCAACCAGACGCGCACCATCGGCATGCTGATCACGGCCAGTACCAACCCTTTTTATTCTGAACTGGTGCGCGGCGTGGAGCGCAGCTGTTTCGAACGCGGCTACAGCCTGGTGCTATGTAATACCGAAGGCGATGAGCAGCGCATGAACCGAAACCTGGAGACGCTGATGCAAAAACGCGTCGACGGGCTGCTGCTGCTCTGTACCGAAACGCATCAACCTTCGAAAGAGATCATCCAGCGCTACCCTTCTATTCCCACGGTGATGATGGACTGGGCGCCGTTCGACGGCACCAGCGATCTGATCCAGGATAACTCGCTGCTGGGCGGCGATATGGCGACTCAGCATCTGATCGATAAAGGTTATACCCGCATTGCCTGTATTACCGGCCCGCTGGATAAAACCCCGGCGCGCTTGCGTCTGGAAGGCTATCTTTCGGCCATGGAACGGGCGGGGCTTGCCATTCCTGATGGCTATCGCATCACCGGCGATTTCGAATTTAACGGTGGATTTGAAGCAATGCAGAAACTGCTGGCGCAAGAGTCGCGCCCGCAGGCGGTGTTTATCGGTAACGATGCGATGGCATTCGGAGCTTATCAGGCGCTGTATCAGGCGGGATTACGTGTTCCGGACGACATGGCGATCGTCGGTTATGATGATATCGAACTGGCGCGCTACATGACGCCGCCGCTGACCACCATTCATCAGCCGAAGGATGAACTGGGTGAGCTGGCCATCGATGTGTTGATCCACCGCATGGCTCAGCCCACGCTGCAACAGCAACGTTTGCAGCTTACTCCTGTTCTGATGGAACGCGGTTCGGTTTAGCCTTATCTTTATGACGCTCTTTAATCAGGTTCCGGCCGTCTTTTGGTTTTAACAACATAAAGACCACCGCCGATACCACGGTAAGCGCGCCCATGGTGATAAAGGTATAGTGGAACTGCTCAACGGTATTTGTACCGTCAAACCCTTCATAAAACCGCAGTACCGCCGCGCTCACGGCAACCCCGAGGCTGATCGACAGCTGTTGAGTGACCGCCAGTACGCTGTTGCCGCTGCTGGCATTCTCGTCGGTGAGGTCCCCAAGGGTGATGGTGTTCATCGACGTAAACTGCGTCGACATGGCCATACCCAGCACAAACAGCGGCAGGATCAGCATCCAGATGGGTAACGCCGCAGATTGCAGGGAGAACTGCGCAATCATCAATCCAATAAAGATCGTCACGCCAACCAGCGTCTTACGATAGCCAAACCAGCGCAGCACCTGCGTGACCGTCGATTTTGCCAGAATTGAGCCCATCGCTGTGGGGGCCATCATGCAGCCAGCAATCAGGGCCGGATAGCCGAAACCGACCTGGAGCATCAGCGGCATCAGGAACGGTACGCAGCCCGTGCCCAGACGCGAGGCAATATTGCCCGCGATCCCGACGGAAAACGTTCGGGTGTTAAACAGAGATAAAGAGATAAGCGGTGTCGGATGGCGACGCGCATGACGGATATATAGAAGGAACAGCAGAATACCGCTAAGAATGATGGCCAGCGCCAGCCACGTCGCTACGATTTTCTCGCCAAACAGCTCCATCCCGCTGGAGAACAGGACCAGGCTCAGGCCAAACAGGAAGAAGCCGCCCATATCGAAGCTGCGTCGTGGTGTGGTTAAGTTCGGCATATATTTGCGGGCATAGATTAGCCCTGCCACACCAATCGGAATATTAATCAGGAAGATCCAGTGCCAGCTTGCCCAGGTCACCAGTACGCCGCCGAGAACCGGGCCAAGTATCGGGCCGACCAGCCCCGGCATAGTCACAAAGTTGAGCACCGGGAGCAGTTCGCTGCGCGGATAGGCGCGCAATAACGCCAGACGCGCGACGGGCATCATCATCGCGCCGCCTATCCCCTGTAGAACGCGGAAGATAACCAGTTCCGTCAGAGAGGTAGAAAGGGCGCAAGCCAGAGAACCGAGGGTGAACAGCGTCACCGCCAGCATAAACACTTTGCGCGTGCCGAAACGATCGGCCAGCCAGCCGCTGACCGGAATGAGCATCGCCACCGTCAGGGTATAACTGATGATGGCGGATTGCATCGCCAGTGGGGAGCGGTTAAGGCTTTGGGCTATTGCGGGAAGGGCGGTATTGAGGATAGTGGCATCCAGTGCCTGCATAAAGAACGCCATGGCTGCAATCCACGGCAATCCGGCCATACTGCGTGCTTTTTTCTCTGTCATTTATTTACCTGCTGGTGGGTTGGCGCGGCCAGCAACGCCTGGCACGCACTCAGGGCTCGCTGCCCGTCGCTTTCCTGAATGGCATCGACTATCGCCTGATGCAGATCCAGCTTCACCACCTCATCCTGTGTGATAGAGGCAAAGTAAGTGTGGTACACAGAATGGAATAAAGAAGCAAAGGAGGTCAGGAAAGGATTTCCGCTCATATTATAGATATGTTCATGCCAGGCCATATCGACTTCTATCCAGCGCTCGCGGTTAAAGTGCTTTTTCAGATCCACCATCTCTTCCATAAAAGTATTGAGCTGCGCTTTTTGCTCTGCTGTGCCGAGCGTGGCGGCAAGCAGACAGGCCTGAGGCTCAAGACTGCTGCGCATGACCAGAAAGTGATCGACGACCTGATTAAAGTTATCTTCGGTCATCCACCAGGTGAGTAACTCCTGATCGAGAAAGTTCCAGTTTCTCTGAGGCATAACGCGGGTGCCAATGCGCGGGCGTGGAAGCACCATCCCTTTCGCCGTTAATGTTTTTACCGCTTCGCGAACGGCGGTACGGCTTACACCAAACTGATCCCCCAGCTCCATCTCGCTGGGCAGGATGCTACCTGGGGCATATTTACCCGCTAAGATCAGCTGAGCCAGCTTTTCTGCCAGCACATAGGACAGGTTTTTTTGAGCTGCCAGCTGTTGTGCGCTTAATGGCATCGCTTTTATTCCTTAAATATTGATGCGGCTAATTATGCCATCTCAGGTGTGATTGTGGTTGCAGATACATCAATTAGAACAATTTGTAGCTTGATCTCATCGCTTTTGGTGAAAAAAAACACGGTCAGAAACTTTTTTTAAATTACCTCTTGTCACTTCAGAAGAACTCCCTATAATGCGCCTCCACTGACACGGAACAACGGCACGCAAGCCGCCGGGTCAGCAGAGAAAAGCAAAATAAACGCTTGACTCTGAAGCGGGAAAGCGTAATATGCACACCCCGCGCCGCAGCGAAAACGTAGCGGCACTGCTCTTTAACAATTTATCAGACAATCTG